>JBGUMP010000035.1:0-17051 GCA_045116875.1 Elusimicrobiaceae bacterium
GCCAAAGCCGCCGTGTAACCTAATAGATAATAGTTGGGGGGGAGACTTTTTTCAAGGAGCGGGGATTTTAAGTTTTTAAAGGCACACGCAAATAGAAAAGTAAATAGCCATAGAAAAAGTGCAAGCCCAATTACTCCGCCGGTAGCTAATTGTTCCAAATATTCATTTTCAGCATGTTGGGTTTCATTGTTATGCATGTTTTCAATGTAAAAGATTTGCGGTCTTCGGTAGGCGGGATATACAATTTTAAAACTGCCAGGGCCGGTTCCTAAAATGGGGGAATCTTTTGCCATTTCAATGGTGGAAAGCCAAGTATAGGCGCGGAAACTGACTGATTGAACGCGTTTGACAGAATAAATGCCAGTTCCTATCAGGGCGATTATCAAGCAGGCAATTGCTATTACATTGATTGTTAAGCGGTGTGTTTTTAATGGGGTAAAATAGCGGGTATATGTAAACGCAAAGAATACTGCCATAGCCCCAAACGCAAGCCAGGCGCCCTTGCTTTCGGTAAAATACAGGTCAACTAGGCCAATTCCCAGTAATACTAAAAGTCGTTTTTGTTTGGTGCGCAAAAATTCAGTTGCGATGATAGCAGAAGCAAAAACAATAAAAGCGCCAAAGAAATTGGGATTGGCATGAGTAGAGAAAGTACGGCCTACAAAAAAGTGATGCCATGGTAAAAAATCCACATTAGGCCAGCGGATGGCCAGTACTTGCACAAACCCGTAGATAAACGAAATCCAAGCTGCCAGAAGCAGGTATTTGGTAAGAGTGCGTATATCTCGGGGAGTAAACTCACAGGCAACAAGCGCGCTAATGCCTCCGTACATCAACAGGCGGATAAATTCTTCGGCGGCAGCCAACTTATATGGAAAAAACAAGAAAGAAATAGATTGCCAAAGCAAATACATGAAAAGCGGAGCTAAAAATGGCCACGTCTGACGCGGAAAAGGATTTGTGCGTTGGGTAACTTTCAGTGCGCCCCATAACGTGACTAGCATAATTGCGCCAATTTGGAACAGCGTCAATTTGACATGAGCGGAATCAAAGGTTGCCGTAAAAAAAGAAATGCTAACTAGTAAGATTAAGCTTCCCAACAGATGGGGAAGTGCATTTTGGATAAATGAAGCACACTTGTCCATAGTTAATGCGGAAACGGTATTCTTTTTTATTTTTTTAGGCATACCTATATTATAGATAATTGCGGTTGCTGGAAGACACTGTTTTTAGTTAAAACCAGCCAAGGATACTACGTGGTGTAAGAGCCCTCAGTGCTTTTAAAGTCAAAGCGCAATTTAGTGAATAAAGAAGGCCTCATTCCCGTCAATATTGGTTTGCCCGTTGGGTTTCATGCGGGATTTACAAAAACTGGCCCCTCGTGCATTTTGAGGTATACAAGCAAGTTGTTTAAAATTGTTGGTAGATGTAATCTGATATTGGGCTGCGGCGTCTTCGTTACGGGTGAAAACTACTTCCCAACAAGGGGTATTGCCGGTACGGCATACAATTTGTACTGTAAAGTTTTTTAGTTTGGCTTTTTGGATTTGTTCATTAATTCTTTCCAGATCGTTGGCAGAAAGATCTTTCCCACCCAAAAAATCTTTTCCGCGTCCCCACAAAAGTTTTATTTCGGTTAGGCGTGCGTTTTCTACGGCGTTAAAATAATAGGGAAGCGCAATTGCGCTTAGTATGCCAATAATTAGTACCACTACCAGCATTTCCAATAATGTAAATCCATTTTTCATGGGATTACCTCTTGAATAGATTTCAAAACGAGGATGCGAATTTCTTCCGGTGAAATTTGTAGTCCCAAAGACCAGGCCACTTCATGGAGTAAATTCTCCAGTAAAGTGGGGATATCGTTTTGCAAATCGGTTAGAAACAAGTTTCGGTCTAAACGGACATAATCTTCCAATACGGTTGATTGTTTATTGGCAATTAAGGCGCGTTTTCCACGGGTCCGCTCTAATTTAAAGCGAAAAGAAAGCGGCCCTCCGAAAGATAATTTATCCAAAAATTTACGGGCCGTTAGAAAGAATAGAACAAAATTTTGACACAGCGTTTCTATGTGAATGGTCTGGGACGCGTGGCCGTTGATCATCTCATCTTGGCTGGCAACTTGTTTGTTCATAATTAGGCCGTAGGAATTAAACTCGGTAAGTTTGTATACGCCGCGCGCATTGGAAATGACGGTTACGCCGTCCTGTACTGGCTTAAGCGGATAGCTTGGGTTGGCCATTATGCCCTAGGGGGCACGGGTGGAGGCATAGGCCACCAGCTGGGGTAATTGTTTATAATCGGTTAACGGTTCCTGCGGATAGAGCGGGATGAACGACAAGGTACTGACAATTTCTCCTTCTGTAGATGCCGCACATGTTTTTAAATAATTTTCAAAATGGCTCTCGGCTTTATCATATAAGATGTGCCGCAACCGTTCGGATTTTTGCCGGTGATCTAGGAGCCAGGGGAGTTTGTCCGGGTGGACAATTGTTTCCGGGCGGGAAGATTGCCCTGTGCGAATGTAAGCCCTTTTTAACTTTCCTACCAGGTGGGGGGTTAAATTGCTTTGGGGAATATCAATGACCACAAACATTCTATCCCCACGTTCGTTGACACAAATATTAACTTCCACAAACACAACGGGATCTATATTGGTTTTGATAATGTCTTCAATCGAATTGCGGACTTTTTCGTGATACGCAATGCCCAAAAACGGTGGGGCCGGTTTGTCATTTTTATCATCCTGCACCCCAATTATAATGGTGCCACCCATAGCATTGGCAAAGGAAGCAATTGTTTTAGCGAATTTTTCGTGGTTTTTAGGCAACATATATTTATAATCTAGTTGCTTATTTTCAGGAAGACCACGTTTACAAAAAGCCACAACATCCGCAAAGGTTAGTTCGTGTACAGGTTTATTAAATAGCATAATGCCCCCTATAAAAAACCTCTTATATTTATTATAATGATTTAGAAAAGTTTATCAAGGCGCAAATATGAATAACAACCCCATGCATAATTTGGCTACGCTGATGACTGAAAAGTTTATTGCTGCTTCTGCTAAAGAAGCCGCTGCGGCATTGGGTGCTTTGGCTACGCATGAAATAATTTTGCTAATAGGGGGATTAAAAGCACAGAGTGTGGTAGCGGTTCTTAACCCGATGGATCCCCCCAAAGCGGCGGCTGTATTGCGCCGTTTACCTTTAAAACAGGCTTCTTATATATTGACCCGTTTGGAAGTAACGCAAGCAGCCAAACTTTGGAAGGAATTTTCCGCTCCGTATCAAGAACGTCTGGCTTCTGTGTTGGATGCTGCATTTGTTGAACTTCTTAAAACAGCCAGTCATTTCCCAGCCGATAGCGTGGGACGGGTGATGCACACAGATTTCATAGCTGTACGTACAGAAACAAAAGTGGGGGAATTGGTGAGTCGTTTAAAAAATCTTCCGCGAAAAAAATTACCGACGGTGTGTTTTGTAACCGCCAAAGACGGCATGCTTAAAGGTGCTATCCGTACGGCTGAATTGGCTTTTTTTAATATGCAGTCCCTTTGTGGAAGCGTAATGAATAAAGTTGAGGCCATGCATCCGCAAGATCCTTTGACTGACGCACAAACTGTTTTTACACAGGAAGAAATTTCCTGTTTACCGGTAATTAATGAAGCCGGTATATTGTTGGCAATTTTAGACAAAGAACGGCTGGCAACAATATCCTATCCCAAGAAAACTTTGTGGGAAAAACTAACTAAATAATTATGTCTTTAATAAAAAACCCGCTCGTTAAGAGCGGGTTTTTGCATATTAAATTACTTATTTTACTCTGCCGGCGGAACCGAATACATTCTCGTTCTTTTCAGCATACATCTTAATAAGTTCTTCACGAGCCGGGCCTAAATATTTGCGCGGGTCAAATTCAGCCGGTTTGGTGGCGAAGATTTTGCGGATGGTGGCGGTCATTACCAAGCGGCCGTCAGAGTCCACGTTGATTTTGCACACGGCAGATTTGGCAGCTTTGCGCAGTTGTTCTTCGGGAATGCCGGCGGTGTTATCCAATTTCCCGCCAAATTCGTTGATTTGCTTTACAGCCCATTGCGGTACGGAGGAAGATCCGTGCAATACAATCGGGAAGCCGGGCAAGCGTTTAGATACTTCTTCCAAAATATCAAAACGAAGTTCTGGCAGTTTTTCACCGGGTTTTACTTTAAATTTATAAGCACCGTGAGAAGTACCAATAGAAATAGCCAAGGAATCCACCCCTGTGCGTTTTACAAAATCTTCCACTTGGGCGGGATCGGTGTAGGTGTGGTGTTCAGCAGAAACTTCATCTTCAATGCCGGCCAACACGCCCAGCTCACCTTCTACAGTTACATCATGCTGATGTGCATATTCCACTACTTTTTTAGTCAGTGCTACGTTTTCTTCATACGGCAAGTGGGAGCCGTCAATCATTACGGAAGAGAAGCCATTGTCAATGCAGTCTTTGCAGAGCTCAAAAGAATCACCATGATCTAGGTGCAAGCACAGGGGAACCGGTTTACCCAGTTCGGACATCATTTCCACAGCGCCGCGGGCCATCCAGCGTAGCAAGGTGGAGTTGGCATATTGGCGTGCACCTTTGGATACTTGCAAGATTACTGGGGACCCCGTTTGTACGCAAGCGGTCACAATGGCTTGTAATTGTTCCATGTTGTTGAAGTTATAGGCCGGGATGGCATATCCGCCAGCCATGGCATCTTTGAACATTTGGCGAGTGTTTACCAAACCAAGTTCTTTATAAGAAACTGTCATGTAGAAATCCTCCTGAAAAATTAACTGCTTTCTCTGTTATTTTACAATTTTTTGAGGGTTTTGTCGTTTGCTTTTAGTGACGTACTTCCATTAAATTGTATCTCCTTCCCTTTTTTTATATAATTAAAGAAACTTTATAATGGTCGGGGGACGTGATGAAAAAGTCTTATCGAGAGAAAAAGAAGGGATTTACGCTCATTGAAATCCTAGTGGTTATTTTGGTCGTCGGAATTTTAGCAGCTGTTGCTCTTCCGCAATACCAAAAAGCTGTGTGGCGCTCCCGTTCTGCGGAGATAAAAGTGTTTGCCAAAAACCTGGCAGATGCGCAGGGCGTTCATTACCTGAACAGTGGCGCGTATGCACAAGATCTCTCCACAATGGATATCAAACTGTAGGGGAAAGCTATGCTAAACAAAATTAAGCTGATGTTTGTGTGTTTTTTTATTATGATTAGTGTTCCGTTGCTAGCTATGTCTGGCGGTGGACACAGACCGCCTCATGGTCCAGGTCCCCATATCGGTGGGGAATGTGATTCTGATAAACATTGCGGCGCTGGGAAAGTTTGTAGGGAGTCTTTATGTGTTGAAGATAATACCAAGGATCCTGTAGATCCTGCTGAACCCACTGAACCCACCGAGGATCCCAAACCTGATCCAATTCCCACCGGGGTGGCCTGTGCTAATGTCCCGGCCTTGGAACATTTTGTACTGGTTGAAAATACTTGTTCTGCCAATGAAATTGTTATGACGTTTGTGCCTGATGGAATGCCGTACTGCCTTTTGCATGTCAAATTGCAGCATGAAAACGGGCAAAATAATTTATCTGCCTGGTGCACGGGGAATGAAACACTGTGTAAGGCCGTAGGTAATGGTAAAACCTGTAATGGAGCGGACTATACAGGAGCTAATGCTTGGTGCTATAAGGCCGAATAACTTCTAAAACCTCGTGTATATTCTATTTCGCCCTTCCCAAAGAAGGGCGTTTTTGCAGAGAGTTTGTAGAATTCTTTTTTAGACTGACGTTATAAAAAATACTTGCATTTTTCGTCGTTTTAGCATACAATGTAACTACCTTAATTGGGTGAAAAACACGTAAAATGACTACAAAATTAGATTTTTCTGTTCTCAAAACTTTGACGCAATTACCGGGTATTTCTGGCCGAGAAGAAGCTGTTCGTAACTACTTAAAAGGGTTACTTGCCCCTTATGCCGACTCTGTTTGTACGGATGCATTGGGAAACCTGATTTTTACAAAAAAAGGTACGTCAAATAAAAACCTACTTCTTTGCGCTCACATGGATGAGGTGGGCCTTATGGTGCGTTTTATTGATGAACGAGGTTTTATACGTTTTGTGACCGTGGGAGGCATTGACCCGCGCACTTTGCTTGCTCAACGGGTGCGTGTTCAAACTAAAAATGGCCCTCTTTTAGGTATTGTTGGTACTAAACCTGCACATATTACTACAGAAACTGAACGCAGTAAAGCGGTACCGATGGCAGACTTGTTTATCGACTTGGGCTTGCCGGCAGACCAGGTCAATCAATTGGTCAAAGTAGGCGATTTTGCGGTGCTGGACCGTCCTTACGAAGAATTTGGGGCAGACTTGATTTCTGCTAAAGCAATTGATAACCGCGGGGGTGTTTTTATTCAAGCGGAAGTTTTTAAACAGCTTCAAGACCCGTACTATACGGTACATGCTGTTTTTACCGTACAAGAAGAAGTAGGACTGCGCGGAGCTACCACGGCCGCCTTTGGTATTGATGCCGACGTGAGCTTGTGTTTGGATACTACTGGAGCCGCAGATATTCCCGGTGTGGCCGCGCAAGATTATATTGTGCGTTTGGGCGGCGGTGTTGGCATTACTGTATTGGATGCTATGACCATTACACCTAAATCGCTTTTTGAGGCGCTTACACAAATTTGTGAAACGGAAAAAATTGCGTATCAAGTGCGTATTGCACAGCGCGGAGGAAATGATGCCGGAGCCGTTCACATGTCTAAAACAGGAATACCTTCCTGCGGTTTGTCTTTGCCTACACGCAATATTCATAGCAATGTAGAGGTCTGTTCTAAACGAGATGTGGAGGCCATGGCTCGTTTGACGTTGTTGTGTGCACAAGAGGGAATTCATTTTTAAGGGAGAACTTATGAAACCATTTACGTTGAACCGGAAACGATCAGTATTCGTAGATATTACGGATTATGCGGACAAACCGGAATATCGCATCTCTTTGAATGAAGCAGCCGTTTTGGAACGTTTAGATGTTGTATATCGTGCGTTGGTGGCACTTTTATACAATTATGTCCCATCTTCCGGACACCCGGGGGGGAGTATTTCCAGCGGGCGGCTGGTATCGCATCTATTATATAAGAGCATGTTGTATAATTTTTCGGACCCTCAAAATGATGCGGCCGATATTATTTCTTATGCCGCGGGGCACAAGGCTTTGGGCCTGTATGCTATGTGGGCATTGCGTAATGAATGTGTGCGTATTGGGGCTCCTGAATTATTGCCGGCCAGTGAGGCACAACAATTACGTTTGGAAGACTTGTTAGGGTTCCGTCATAATGTTAAACAGGGAACCCCGCTGTTTACGCAGTTTCACTCCAAACCGTTGGGTGGACATCCGGAACCGCTGGTTCCGTTTGTACGTACCAGCACCGGGGCTAGTGGGGTAGGGTTAGCTAGCGCGGTTGGTTTGGCACTTGCGGCAGCGGATGCTTACGGAGAAAATTGCCCCCGCGTCAACATCATTGAGGGAGAAGGTGGGTTAACTGCCGGTCGTGTAAGTGAAGCGTTAGCAATGGCTTCAACTGCCCAGCTAAAAAATGTGGTTTTCCATGTAGATTGGAACCAAGCTTCTATTGAAAGCGAGCGTGTTACGGCTGAGGGCGATCAACCTGGAGATTATGTGCAATGGACGCCAATGGAACTCTTCCATATACATGATTGCAATGTGATTTATGTGCCAAACGGGCACGATTTTAATCAAATTTTTGCGGCTCAAAAATTAGCAGCCCAGTTGCCTAACCATCAACCGACGGCAATTATTTATCGTACCGTGAAAGGATGGAAGTATGGCATAGAAGGCAAAGCATCCCACGGAAGTGGACATAAATTTGCCTCGGAAGAATTTTATAAATCTTTATCTGAATTTGAACAGACATTTAGCGAAACTTTTCCGCGTTTTGAAGGCGAAAAAACCTCTGAAAACGTTGAAAAATACTACTGGAATAGTTTGCAGGTTATTCGTCGTGTGCTAGAAAGTGATGCGCAAATCCATCAATTTGTGGTGACACAACTAAAAGCTTCCGCTCAGCAATTAGCCCTTGCAAAGCGTACCGTTCGTGCGACATTGGGAGATGTTCAAAAAGTGTATGCTTTTGAGTCTTCTCAAGTCCCGGCCGAGTTGACTTTTGAAATTGGTAAACAATATACTACGCGGGGAGTATTAGGGCAGACTTTATCCTACTTAAATAAAGAAACGGGAGGAACATTATTTGTGGCCTCTGCCGATTTGTATGGCTCTACAGGAGCAGCCGCTATCGCCTCCGCATTTGCTCCGGGAAATTTTAATACTGTCACTAATCCTACCAGCCGGCGTTTGAGCGCGGGGGGAATCTGTGAGGATGGCATGGCTGCTGTATGTACGGGGATATCGGCGTTTGGCCGGCACATTGCGGTGTCGGCTTCTTATGGTGCTTTTTTGGCCTTTGAGCATGTGGCTGCCCGGTTGCATGCCATTGGTGTACAAGCCGCGCGGGAAGTAGGGATGGCCCCCAATACGTTTGTGCTGTTTAACGGGCACGCAAGTGTTCCAACGGGTGAAGATGGCCCCACGCACGCTGATCCACAAAGTCTACAGCTGGTCCAGGATAACTTCCCCAAAGGCGCTTGTATTACAATGACTCCTCTGGAAGTAGATGAAATCTGGCCATTGGTTACAACCGCCTTGGGCAAACGGCCGGCTGTATTTGCTCCGTTTGTCATTCGGTCATCAGCCGCTTTTATGGATCGTGCAAAATTGGGCATTGATTCTGCGTTTGCGGCAGTCAAAGGAGTGTATTACTTACATCGTGCTAAAGAGGCAAAGGGGGGGACAATTTTTGTGCAAGGGGCCGGTATTGGCCGCATTGTAATTGAACAGGTATTGCCGGAAATTTTGGCTGGCAAAGCCCCGGATGTAAATATTATTTATGTAACCAGTCGGGAACTGTTTGAACTTTTGCCCCAAGAGGAACAAGACCAATTAGTTCCGCCCTATTTGATGCAACATGCAATGGGATTAACGGATTTTACGTTGCCCACGTTGGATTGTTGGCTTAACAGCCAGCAAGGCCGTGAACACACGCTGTATCCACACAAAAAAGGCCGTTTTTTGGGGAGTGGAGCAGCGGCAAAAGTATATGCGGAAGCGGGTATGGATGGCGCATCTGTGCTGACGGCCATTCGCACATACGTGGATGATTTAAAACGAGCTGCAAAGTAAACACAGCTGATAAGGAGAGAAAATATGGCAGAAGAAAAACCTTATTTAACAGGAAGAACTTATTTGTTTAGACTTCCTAAAGGAAAAGATTTGCTGGAGGAATTGATCGATTTTTGCCACGACAACCAGGTAAAATGTGGAATCGTGTCTGTGGTGGGATCTGTTTCCAATGCAACCATTGGTTATTATGATCAAGCCAAGAAGAAGTTTGAAAAATCCCTGTTTGACGAAGAATTGGAGCTGTTAAATCTAACAGGCAACGTGAGTATTCAAGATAACCGCCCCATGGTACATGCACACGTAACTTTGGCAGACAAAGATCATACCGTTATTGGCGGGCATTTATTGCCAGGTACTAAAATTTATGTATGCGAGGCCTACATCCAAGAACTGGTAGGGGAACCAAAAGTTCGCCGTAGCGACAAAGTTACTAAACTAAGTCTGTGGGCTTAAGATACTATTTGGTTTGTTCTGCACATCCCCGGGCATAAGCCCGGGGAATTTTATTTAGAAGCATTTGCGGAATTGTTGGAGTTTTTTTCTTCTTGAAAGATATTTTGATTTCCTCCCCCCATAGTCTGCATCTTCTGCGCGTACTAACCAATGGCGCTTCGTTTCATCCCAGTCTCCTTCTTTTACTTCTAGGTGAATATGTGTTTCATCGGGAACGGCTTTAGACCATACCATTGTTCCGTTCAGATTATATACATACAAATTCAAGGATACTACTTGATCATTTTCCTTATACCGGTAGCAATCTTCTTTGTCAATATCCATGAAATCGACTACTACCACAACAGGAACCGTATATTTTTTTACTTCAAAGCGTTTCCTCCAAGACATAACTTCTCGATTTTCAATCTTTAATCCGTTGGGGAAATAGAATACTGAATACCTCTTCTTTACCGCCCACGTGTACTTTGCGGCCAATTTAGCATTACCTCCAAACCGGTCAAGTGTTTGTTGAATTCTTTTTCATATTGCTTTTGAGCTTCTTCTCTTCCCTGAGCGGCAAGAACGTGGTCACAAACATAAGCTTTGTATAACATGTTGTGGATTTCTTTATCTATCGGAGTAACGTCGGTTTTTTGCTCCCATTGTTGGTATCTAGCATCAATAAGAGTTATTTGTTCCTGGAGGACTTCGACAGATTTAATGGGACGCAGCAGGTATGGTAATATTTGCCCTGCAAAAGAATTCTTACGCCGGGCATCCGTCGCTATTTGGTTTCATTGTGACGCCGTAAATAATGACTTGTTATAAAAGGGATCAATCAAACTGCGATCTCCGGTTTTTATGTATTGCTGGGATACGATTTCTATTCCAATGTCCGTTATCGGTCGGCCATATTTGGCAAGATATGCTGCGCCAAATTTAACAGCCCCGGGATTTCCCCTTTGTGCTACTTTAAACACGGCATTTAAGACGAAGTCATTTTCTTCCATTAAGTTTTTTAAACAAGGCCAATTACTAAATCCGCTATGTCCGTTAGTACGATTTACTTGTGCAATTAAGCGCTTAATCAAATAGGGATATTGTTTTTTTGACAATAAATAACAATACATGTTGGGATTGGAACTTTTTTCCAACAGGGCCATTACATCCGTTTGTCCTTTACCGTTAGGACAAGCAAACTTAGTTTTTACGAATCCATACTTAAAAAATACGTTGATTACCTCTTTTTGCCCTGGTTAATTAATTCGCACATGAGTGGTTGTGCGGACTTCATTTTGGGATAAACCGTAAGGGGATCGTTGACTAAAAAAGGTGCTTTTTTCAAATATTATCCACCTCTTTTACGTCCCCTCTCAACGCGGCCGCTGTAAGGGCTTCCTCATCGGGGGTGACATATTTGTCCTGTAAAGAGAAGATTTTTACAGACTTGGTGTATAGGTGTCCTTTAATTGGCATGGGCAGAAATGGCTACCAAAGCCAATACAACTACCATACGGATACGTTTCATAATTTGCCTCCTTTCAAACATAAAACTAGATGCTGATAGTGTAGGAGTTATAGGTGTTTCATACCAGGACCCAAGGGCTTAGGCCCATCGGTAAAAAGGACCTATAAAAAATAGGCCCTCAAATTTTGCTAAAATATATAGGAAGATTTATTTTATTAAGGAGACCTATCTCATGAGTTGTGAAAAATGTACCCCAGAAGTACAAGCCATGTGCTGTGTCTGCAAAGGCGCCAAACATGAGCCGGCCCCGATCCCCGAAGAAGGGAAATGGGTCAAAGCCAAACAAATTAGCGATATTAGCGGTCTTACCCACGGGGTAGGCTGGTGTGCCCCTCAACAAGGTGCTTGCAAACTGACCTTGAACGTCAAAAAAGGCGTTATTAAAGAAGCGTTGGTAGAAACCTTGGGTTGCTCGGGCATGACGCATTCCGCCGCCATGGCAGCCGAAATTTTGCCCGGCAAAACTATTTTAGAGGCCTTAAATTCTGACCTCGTGTGCGACGCTATCAACACGGCCATGCGCGAACTTTTCTTGCAAATTGTTTATGGCCGCACGCAAAGTGCTTTTTCGGATGATGGATTGCCAATTGGCGCCGGCATGGAAGACCTTGGTAAAGGTCACCGCAGCCAAATTGGTACCATGTACGGTACCGAAGCCAAGGGCGCACGTTATTTGGAAATGGCCGAAGGCTATGTACTTAAAATCGGTTTAGATAAAAACAATGAAATCATTGGTTACCAATTTGTAAACTTGGGTAAAATGATGGATGCTATTAAGAAAGGCGAAGATCCCAAGACAGCGTTTGAGAAAAACGTTAGTAAATATGGTCGCTTTGATGAAGCTGTCAAAGTAATCGACCCGCGCAAAGAGTAAGCCAAGGAGAATTTAATATGGTAACGTTTGAAGGATGCGAAAGAAGAATTGAAAAAATCAATGCCACATTAAAAGAATACGGCATTGCCTCCTTGGAAGAAGCCAAGGAAATCTGCACCAAAAAAGGCGTAGATGTAGAAGCCATTGTAAAGGGCATTCAACCTATCGCTTTTGAAAACGCTGTGTGGGCCTATACCGTAGGTGCCGCCATTGCATTTAAATCTGGTGTCAAAACTGCGGCTGAAGCTGCTGAAAAAATTGGTGTTGGTTTGCAAAGCTTCTGCATCCCTGGCTCTGTGGCTGATCAACGTGCCGTAGGTTTAGGCCACGGTAACTTGGGGGCTATGTTGCTGCGCGAAGAAACCAAATGCTTCTGCTTTTTGGCTGGGCACGAAAGCTTTGCCGCGGCCGAAGGGGCCATTGGTATTGCCCGCACCGCCAACAAAGTACGTAAAGAACCCCTACGCGTAATCTTGAACGGTTTGGGAAAAGATGCCGCGTATATCATTTCTCGCATTAATGGGTTTACCTCTGTTGAAACTGCCTATGATTACAAAACTGGTAAACTCAACATTGTAAGCGAAAAGGCCTTCTCTAACGGAGATCGCGCTAAAGTAAAATGCTACGGGGCTGATGATGTAAATGAAGGCGTAGCTATTATGCGCCATGAAGGCGTGGATGTTTCCATCACCGGAAATTCCACCAACCCAACTCGCTTTCAACACCCGGTAGCCGGTACCTACAAGAAATGGGCCACCGAAAACGGTAAGAAGTACTTCTCCGTTGCCTCTGGTGGGGGTACTGGACGTACCTTGCACCCGGACAATATGGCCGCCGGCCCTGCCTCTTATGGCATGACCGACACTATGGGCCGTATGCATAGCGATGCTCAGTTTGCGGGATCTTCCTCCGTGCCTGCCCACGTAGAAATGATGGGCTTAATTGGCATGGGAAATAACCCAATGGTAGGCGCCACGGTAGCGGTAGCTGTAGCCGTAGCCGAGGCCAAATAAAAGTAGTAATTTTGCCAAAGCCCCCTCGTGAGAGGGGGCTTTTTGCGTGAAGGAGAATAATTGTTTCATCAATTACTTGGGAGTTTTTTGCCAGCCAAAAAGTGAGGAAAAAACTTGAAAAATCAATCAAATTTCTTATACTATATGTATCCTTTGTAATCAGAGGAATAACTAAAGATGAATTTTTAATGGCCGAACAGATTTGTTTGGGAGAGGTTTATGAGAAAGGTTTTGTCCGTATTGCTTAGTTTTACATTAGTGTTTGCTGAGTTGCCCGCTGTAGCGCAGGCAGGTGCAGGAAATCGTGTTGAAAACGTGAGAAGTAATACATGCCCTTCGGAGAGTACGCGTGTTGCTACACCAAAGATGCGTGGTGAAGAAAGTGCTATGAAAGGTGACCAAAAGCGTTATGACTCTAATGACGATACAACCAAGCAAATACTTAGCGAGATGAACTCCGTATGGAAATGGTTACGGGATCATGAGAAGGAAAATAAAGATGAAAAACAAATAGACTCCAGTATAGAGATTGAATTTCAAAAAGAAATGCGAGCAGCTTTCGATTCGCAATACAAGCAAGCCCTGAAAAGTGCACGCCCAGGGGAGGAAGCCTACTATGCCGAAGCATTTGAGGAATTGATAAGGGAATCATTGGGAAAAGAGCAAAATGATACATTAGTGTACTTAAAGAATTTGTGTGATAGAATTGGAAATTTGAAGCAATATTGGGTAAAGGGATACATGGCAGATCCATATGTGGATTTTATTCCTACTATGTACTCTCTGTATGGGGAGGCGGTTGTTTCTCCGCAAGTACGCAAGACAGCACTTGAGCGTCTTCGGGAAATTATTAAAAAAAATCCAGGTCTTGCTTCTGCGCACGCTTTGGCTATTTTGGCACAGGATCGAGAGGATGCAAAGTTGGTCTCAACCGTGTTGGTGAAACACGCCACTGGTCCTCAAGCTCCCGCTTATATTACCGTATTGGGTGGGGATTTAATGGCAATGACAGATGTAGATCCCCACTACGAGGCATTGAAGTCAGCTTTGCTTGGTGTGGAAGATAGAAGGTTACGTAACAATGAGGAAGCGTATGATGATTTCCCCGATTTGATGGCCCTTGCAGATTGGGTAAAGACTGTAAAAGTGCTGGTGTATGGTAAGGACTTTGCAGGTAAGTTATATCTCCCCAGCTTGTATCCTGAGGAAGGAGGACTTCACCATTATAAAAGTGCTTGGCAAGATTTAGGCCGCGAAATGGGCTTTGCCTCCGCGGAGGACCCTGCCCTCAAAGCACAGCTTGACAACTTGATGAATGAGATGATTAGTCTGTGGATGGAACGGACAGGGAATGTGCATGTGTTCACGAAAAATAATTTCTTTTTAGCGGGGGTACTGGGGTCTGGGTTCCAGTTAAATTTGACGGGACATCCTTCTAGGAATCAGCTTGACCTTCATGGCAGAGCTAGCACTGTTGCGGATACGGAGGAAACAACACAGCAAGCGCTTGCCAAAATTAAAAAAAGTGGCTTGACTGCGACTCAATTTATTGCTGCTACATTGTATCACCGGGGATTTGCAGATGTGGATCCCGCCACTGCGCGTTATATTCGTAACGACTTGTACACTCCCTTTATCGGCAAGGAAGATATTGCCAAAAAGCTTAATATGGATTACTCGATAAAAGTGAGTGTGGCGGATGTTGAGAACTACAAAAGTTTTGAGGAAGTAGAGCAATGGGCTACTAAGCTAGATGTTGTGCTGGCTGTAGTTGGTCTTGTGAGTATGAGTATCGGTGTCATCAAATTTTTGAGTTCCTGCAGGAGAATAAGGACGCTAATCAGGCTAGCACGGCAATCTGTGAAATCAGCGCGTATGTGGAATACGCGCGGGATGACTGGGTTTAACGCATCTGCTAGAAAAATGTTAGCTTCTGGGTATGAGTTTAGGTTTAAAAATTCTATGCCTGCGAGATCTATTTCCATGAGACAGCATAATATTATGAGTAGAGATATTATTGCCAGAGCAAAAAATAAAATGAAAGGTAAATCTCCCAGTCAGGGTCCAAATGGTGTGGGAAAAACCGGAAATAGAGGGCAGGTGGGGGAATCTTCACCGCAACCTAAAAACGGGAGCGGTACCTCAACAACTCGAGAAATGGGAGAAGGATCCTCCACTAGGGGGAATGCTGACCCCCAGAAGGTATCAAAGGGGCAAGGTAACAGAAATGGCTCCACCGCGCGCCAAGGCGGCACAAAGAATAATAGCGGTTCTAAGGCAAAGCAAGGCAAGAATGGAGATTCCGGAAATAAAAGCAATACCCAAAATGGCAAGAGTCCTAAGACTAACCAAGGCAAGAATAACGGGGCTGTGGAAAAGGGTAATACCAGCAACGCGCAAAGACAGACGCTTACCAATAACCTGAGTAAAAGTTTGTCCATTGATTCGGCGCAACTTTCCGGGCTAAGCGATAAAGCGCTGGCTACGTTGAATTCCGCTGTGCAAGAGGTAACAGCGGTGTGTCCAAATTGCGAATGGACCGGTGAATTAAAAAACTTCTTTAAATATATGCTGGGGATGGAAACATCTCCCAAAATGCAGGAACGCTTGCTTGAAAAATTTTTAAAACACGACAAGGCAATGGATGCCTTTGCCAAACTTATAGAGGAAAAGGGGCAACATCAACAATTGATTCTCGGGTTAATGGAGAAAGCTGGGGAAGCGTACAGAAAGGTCTATACTGCCTTTGGCAAAGACTATATCTATTTAGACGTGACGAAACTGGGCGATAAATGGACGTGGACGTGGAGTACAGAAGTTAAACTTGCCGAATTATTTGCTCAGGGAAGGAATAGTGTTAGATTTACCAAATTGTGGCGTAATAAAAATGGGAAAGCTTGGAGAGATTTTCTTGGAATTGGAGAAAAGGAACAAATTAAGATATTTGTTCAAGAAGGAGAATTTTTGTCTGAGAGAGAGCCTATCCCTAGCGTAAGAGTTTTAGAGAACGCTGAAGCATATTTAGAAGATGCAAGTAAGATGATTTTGTTTAGAGGAGATAAAAAGAAGTTCAATCTTCAAAATATTTTTGGACAATCTAATCGAATTTCTCGTGAGACGCTAATTAAAAAACTAAATCAGGCAAATTCTGGTAAACAGATTGACTCGGATGCGGACATTTTAGTACTTCGAAAAGCAGTTCAAAAACAAATTAAAAAGGGAAAAGTAGCGGAAAAGGTAAATGTGACTGAATATAAATTTTTCCAATTACCGGAAGATATCGCAAGGAGTGCCTTGGAGGGGCTGAAAGGAGGTAATGTGGAGGTAATAGCTGGGAAACAATGTCGACACTGGGATGCGCCCAGTGCAATTTTGGAAACCAAGAGAACGACTGGGGACGTGGTAGGATTGAGATTGCCTCCTGAAGCCTCTGTGGAGGAATCCATGCAGATTCTAAAAATTGCTGAGGCAGAATTAGGGGAGGCACTAGAAGCAGGAGCGAGAAACTTATTTGACCAATTAGGAGTGAAAAAAGTGAGTGCTAAATCCCGTTTAACTAGTGCTGAGGCTGCTTCCGGTACAATGGTAAACAAGGGGACCGAGACTAATATGCACTGGCATTATGAAATAACTGTGAAGTTGCAGTCGGGGAATCCCATGATTATAAATGTTTCTGTGCCTATCCAAGGGAACTCAACATTCTACAATGCTGTGAAACAAGAAAGAGTTCGTTGGTGACAATAAAAGCCCCCTCGTAAGAGGGGGCTTTTTAAATGGGTGGGAGAAAAATTACATTTTAAAGTCTTCACCTAGATACAGCTTGCGTGCATTGGCATCATTAAGAAGGGTGTTTTGATCCCCTTCCACCAAAATTTTTCCATCATAAATTAGGTAAGCCCGTTGTGTAAGGGGTAATGTTTC
>JBGUMP010000036.1:0-17431 GCA_045116875.1 Elusimicrobiaceae bacterium
TCCACCTTTGTGCGTGAGGTTCCTACTCGGCAATACGGCAAAGAAGCCGGGATGCTTTTAGATTTAGGGAAAATATCTTTGGGTACGTTAAATGATGTAGAAGAAAAAAAACAATATCTTTCTACTGTGCAACTGGAAAAACAGCGCATTCAAAATTATACCTTGCGTATGGTGTATGAAAACGCCTATCAACTGTATAAGCAGGGGGATTATCAGCGTGCACAAGAGTTGGCTCAAACTATTTTGAGTATCGATCCGAATTTTAAACAGGCACAGACATTAGCCAAACAAGCCAATCACATGGGAACTTATGGCACTACCTCGGAAGCGCAAGTGATTGATTCCAAGTTTAAAGAAGCGGCTGCCTTATACGATAGCGGGCGCCTGGTAGAAGCCAATGATAAGCTAAATGAGATTTTAACCATTCAACCCGGCAATGCCAAAGCTCAATCCTGGAAGCGTCAAATTGATGTAGAAATTGCAAAAGAATATGCCCGGCGGGGTAATGTGGCTGAAAAGAGCGGGGATTATCAAGCTGCTTTGGATGCGTGGTATAATGCGCTCTTAATGCGCAAAGACGACCCGGCCTTATTGGCAAAAATTTCTGAAGCAGAAACAAAACTACGTCAACAACAGTTACAGGAAAATATGAAACTGGCTCTAGAATTATATAACAAAGGCCAGTATGTAGAGTCCTACGCTGTATTTGAGCGTATCAAAAAAATTCAACCGGGTGATCAACGCGTTCAAAAGTATATGTCGCAGTTAAAAAATGAAATTGCCGGAGGATATTATACGGCTGGCTGCCAGGCATATAGCGCGTACCGTTTTGATCAAGCTGTTTCCTACTGGAATAACGCCAAAAAATGGGGCGCCGATACTGTAGCGATGGATAATATGATTAAGCAAGCGCGCACGGCCAAGGAACGCTATATCCGCAATCAGGAATTGCGTGCCAAACAGCTTGAGTTGGAAGCTCAACAGGCAGCCCAACGCGAAGTAGAAAAAGCGAAAGCCCAAGCCGAAGCTGCTTTACACAAAGCAGAGGAAGAGACCATCGAAACAATTACCGTGGATAATACGATTCCCGGTGTGACCACGCCTATTATTCCTATGCCTGGGACCACTACCACAACTACAACCACTACCACAACCGTTACCAATGAAGGAATGCCGGGCATGGGTAGTGTAATCCCTAGTTTGCCAGGTGGAATTACGCGCGTTTCAGCAGAACAGCAAGCAGCTGCCAAGGCAAAGTATGTGGAAGGGCTGAATGCTTATAACCAAGACGATTTTGAGCGCGCCCGTCAGGCGTGGATGGAGGCCCGACAGTTAGATCCGGGAAACTTGGACGTAGAAATGGGCTTGCGTAAAGTGGAAGAATTGATGATGATTAAATAGGAGTAGGCAATGAAATTAACTTCAAAATGGCTTTTATGGTTTGTTTTAGTTACCGTATATGCTGCTGTTATTGGCGGATTATTCTATTACAACCTATTTAAATTTGTTTTTGATAAAAAGTTACAAAATGAAATGGTTGAAATGGTTCGTTACCGTGCCCCGCAGTTAGTACAAGGGTTGGCCTCTAAACCAAAACAGGTATCTTTTGTGGAAGCAAGCCAAATGAAGGAAATGATGCAAAATGATGCCCGTATCAAAAATATCATCTATTTGAATTATGATGGTTCCATTCGCTGGCACGAAAATACACAATTTTTAGGGCTATCTTATTCTGATTACGACAATTCTGTCGGTTTTGATAGCAACGCAGCCGTGCAAGCTATTCGCACGGGTGTTCCGCGCGCTATTTTAGCTTCTAAGGGAGATGTGTACGATATGGCTATCCCGCTGCTGGCAAGAGAAAACACAGTAGCTGGGGTGGTCAATTTAACTGTTTCCCGGGAAGCGGCCCGAGAATTAATTCATGCCTCTATGGTTCGTTACGTAATTGGGGCTGTGATTATGATGCTACTCATAGGTGGTGTGTTATACTTATTTTTACTTTTAAAAGTGATTCGGCCGTTAGAAACTTTGAAGGATGGTATTGATGCGGTATCCCTCAATCGGTTGTCATTGGACTATCCGGAACGTAGAGATGAAATTGGGGATGTGGCCAACTCTGTACAAGGTTTACTAGGTAAACTCCAAGAAGACGTAAAAGACTTGGAGCGGGGAGAGTTACTGTCTTTGGAAAAAGAAAAAACCTGGTGGAAGTCCATTTTTGCCGTGGCCGTTCCTAAGGGGACACGCGCTATTGTAGTAGATGAAAACAACAATGTATTGTATACGAATTTTGAATTAAAAGGAACCGAGGATCGCAAAGTACATTTATTAGATATTTTTGATGGCAGACAGCAAGAGGTTATCCAAGTAGTTGGAGAAGCTCTTGAAAACCCAATGAAGGTATTGCGCGGTTCGGTTGTAAATGCAAATGTTAAATGCATTGTGAAAGCTGTACAATTGCCGGATGATGCTGGTAAAAACCGTATTGTAGTAATATTGGAACCTGAAAAATAGTCGTTTTAGGAGAGTGTATGAAAGTAGAAATAAAAAAAATATCTATTAAGAATGTGTTCTTTTCTGTTTTTCCGTTAGCCGTATTTGTGCTGATGCTTATGACGGCTTGTTTGGAAGTGTTCAAACCAGAAGCAACCCTCACCGTGTCTTATTTAATGGGGTTGGTGATGTACGCCATTCAAGGGACTATTTTGTTTTTGGTTTCTACCGTGGTTTTCTTGGGAGTATATAACTTTTTATGCTCTTTAGGAATTCGTGGCATTCGCGTTGAATTAGAAGACAAATAGGAGCATATTGCATGAAAAAACTATTTTCAGTCTTATGGGTTGTGGTGTTCATGGCAGCTCCGTTGGGATTAAATGCTGCCCAAAAGGGAAACACCAAGACTGCGCAAAAAAAGGCGGAGTTTATTATTGTCGAATCCGGTGAATATAAGGCCGGGCAAGAAGATGCGCGGTTAACAGCCGGTATTGGCCAATTTTTGGGCATGGAGCCCGCAGTGACCAAAATGACACAGATGCAAGCACTTCAAGATGAGTCGTTGGCAAATTTAGATTATAGCTTTTTGCCTCTTTATATAATTAAAAAAACGGATGCTGTACGTGCAAAAATGGAAGAACCTTTAAAACGGGGTTTTGCGTTGGAAACAGCAAACTATATTGTCTTGCCACATCAAACACGCACAGGGGTTTATACTACCAAAGAGGCCAAAAAAGATGTAATGGAAATTTTTGTAATGTCCCAATGCCCATACGGTGTGATGGCTGAAAATGCGGTGATTGAAGCCAAAAAACGCGGAGATTTCCCCAAGGATAAAACAGTTCGTGTACGTTATATCGTTTCGTACGATCCAAACCAGGGGTTTTCCAGCTTGCATGGCTCTGCAGAATGGGAAGAAGATGTGCGCCAGCTGTTGATTGCCAAATACTACCCTACCAAACTATGGCAATATTTGGCTATTCGTAACAAAGATTATCGCTCGAGCCGCTGGGATAAAGCTATGGAGGCGGCGGGCATTAATCCTACCAAGATTATGAAAAAATTTGACACAGAAGGGTTGGAACTACTTAAGGCAGAGGCAGAATATGCGAAGCAATATAACGTAAACGCCTCCCCTACCTTCTTGTGGGAAGGAAAAGTATTGTTGGATTTTGGAACAGCGGCACAGATAGAAGGATTTTCTTTCTTAGTTCCTTCCAACTCGCGTAATGGGGTCGCTGCTCCTGCGGGAAGCTGTTAGATTAAAATATTTTTCATGCGGGGGCTGGGCCTATACCCTGGCCCCCGTTTGTAACGTGTAGTGACAAAATATATGAAAGTCAGACTGTTGCAAGGGTTGTTTGCAAAAGCGGTAGTTATCCTTTTCGTTATCTCAATGGTGCCGGTATTAGTGATTGGTTACCGTACTATGAAGATTAACAGCCGTTTGCTGAAAAATGAACTATTGCAAAAGCAAAAGATGGTGGGGGAACGCTTGTCTTTTACCATCAGCAACGCTCTAACGGCACAGGAGCAATTGTTGGCTGAGTTCGGCGCTTTGCATACCCATCACGAAAATTACAGTTCTGTTTCCGTACATGATTTGAATTATCTGCGCCAACAACTGCCTTCTCTTTTCTATATTTCCATTTTATCGCCTACAAATAATTTGCTTTTTGAGGAAGGGACACGCCCTGTAGCTAGTTTCCTTTCTGTGCGCGACACACTGATGCGGACCAGTTTAAACGGCGGACGTTTTGTGAGTGATGTATACTATGATCAGCAAGGGGCGCCCTTTATATGGCTAACTGAACCTCTGTATGCTGCACAGAGTTCTCAAGTTGTATCCGTCCTTGCGATGGCTATCTATCTGGATCAGATACTACAAAATCTTCTGCAAATATATCCGCTGGACATGGAAGCTGTTCTGGTATCTACTGATGGGCAAATCCTTTCTTATAATGGCGGATTAGACGAAATAGATACGTTGCAACTAAACAGTTTGCAACAAAAAATACAAACGCTTAAAACGCAATTGAATAATCAAGAATCCGCGGAAGTAAAACTTGAAAAAAATAAAAAAGTTTTGGCAACTGTAGTTCAAATTCCGCGCATGAATTGGAGTATTTACTTGTGGCAGCCGGAAGATGTTGTGCCGCAATTGTTTGTAGATTCGTTTTTTCATTCCTCTATAGGGGATATTGCGGTTGTTATGCTAGTGATGATTCTTTTTGTAGGGGTGGTAAGCTATTTGGTTATTATTCCAATTACACGCCCGTTGGCTCGCTTGCGGGCTGCGGCTGTTCGCCTACAGGAAGATGAAAATTTTGTGGTTCGTAGCAGTGATGTGGAAATTCCTAACAATGAAATTGGAGATTTGGCTCGGGCATTTGTAGATTTGTCCCAAACGCTAAATACGCGTCGGAAAGAATTGATCAAAACGCAGCACGAGTTGACCCACATGAACCAAGTATTGGAGCAAAAAGTAGAGGAACGTACCCGGGAATTAAAAATTGCCACACAAGAGCTTGTGAAAACAGAGCGTTTGGCAGCTATTGGGAAAATGGCCTCCATCATCAGCCACGAAATTCGCAATCCGTTGGCAGTAATTAGCAATGCTACGCGCCTGATTAAGACGCTTGTGCAACCTAAAGAACAAAAATTAAGTAAGCAATTTAATATTATTGAGGGAGAGGTGCGTCAGGCCAATAGTATTATTAATGAAGTGTTGGGATACGCTCGTACGCGCGAAATGATCTTCAGCACGGTTGAAGTAAACAGCTATTTGCGCGATTTGCTGTTGTCATTCCCGATGCCGGCCCATATCAAAGTTGTTGAACAGTTTGATACGGAAAGTGTACGTGTAAAGGTAGACGCAGAAGAAATTAAGCAGGCACTGCGCAATATCATTACAAATGCCGTTGAAGCCATGCCGGTGGGGGGAACATTAACGGTTGGCTCGCGGGTAGGCCGCAAGGTTGTATGTATTTATATTAAAGATACCGGTCCCGGCCTTACGGAGGAAGTTCGCCGAGAAATGTTTTCTCCGTTTTTTACAACAAAAGCGCGTGGCACAGGGCTAGGTTTGGCTGTGGTCAGCAAAGCCATGGCAAGGCATAAAGGCAAGCTTTTTATTGATAGTACACTGGGTAAAGGAACCTGCTTTTTGATATACTTAAAAATTTACCGCAAATTAGGAGATACAAATTATGGAGAAGCAAGTTAAAATCTTAGTAGTAGATGATGATAATAATTTACGGGAAACGTTGGCTGATTTGCTTGAGATTGAAGGGTACAAGGTATATCAGGCCGGAACGGCCGCGGAATGTTTAGACATTTGTTCAAACGAATTTTTTAACGTGATCCTCATGGATTATAACTTGCCCGATGAAAAAGGATTGGATTTAATTCGTGAAATACGCACATTTAACCAAGACACTCAAATTATTATGATTACAGCATTTGCTTCTCTCAATGCCATCATGGAGGCAATGCAGGAATCTGTGTATGATTTCTTAATTAAACCGGTGGATTTTGACTACTTAAAACGTACGATTAACCGCGCATTAGATAAATATTTCTTGGAACAAAGCAATAAAGAATTACTTGCCGAATTAAAAACACGCAATGAAGATTTGGACCGCTTGAATAATATGAAGTCTAAATTTTTCTCGATTGTTTCGCACGATTTGTCCAATTCTTTAATGACGTTAAAAATGAGTTTTGATATGCTGCGTAAAAAACTAACCCCGGATGAGGATCAGCAAAAAAAATTAATGTTTATGGATGAATCGATTAGCCAAATAGAGCATCTAATCAAAGATTTGGTAGATTGGGCGGCGATTGAAAAAGGCAAATTGCGTATTGAAAAAGCTTCTTTTGAATTGACCAGCAGTTTGAAAAAAACGGCGGAAATCTTTAAAGCCAAGGCAGCCAAGCGTAATATCTTGGTTACGTTTGAAAGTGCTGAGCAAATCCCTGTATTTGCCGACGAAAAACGCATCCGGCAAGTGATTTCGAATATTTTGGAAAATGCTGTTCGTCATACGCCGGATAATGGGCAAATCAGCGTAGTAGTTAGTAAAATTGATGAAAAAAATGCTAAAGTATCGGTAACAGACTCTGGGGATGGTATTGAACCGGATCAGGCACCCAATTTGTTTGCCAGCTTTGCACAGTTTGGCGATAAAAACCGTGTCGGACGTTTGGGGTTGGGGCTTTCTATTGCCAAAGATATTATACTCAACCATGGTGGCCGTATTTGGGCACACAGTGACGGACTTGGCAAAGGTGCCTCGTTTAATTTTACGTTGCCAGTTGAAAAATAGATTTGAGAAGTGAGAGGAGATTATGCCAACAAACAAAAAGAAAAAAATTACCGTATTAATTGCGGATGACCAGACCTTGTTCCGGGAAGGTATCAAGGATATCTTGACCGGGGAAAAGTGGGTGGAAGTTGTAGGGGAAGCTTCCGATGGATTGGAGGCGGTTGCCTTAGCTAAAAAATTAAAACCGGACGTGGTTTTAATGGATATCAAATTGCCTAAAATGGATGGTATCAATGCTACCCGTAAAATTCGCGAATCCTGCCCGCAAGTCAATGTGCTCATGCTTTCCAGCTTTGAGGATGAAGCACATGTATTAGACGCTATTCAAGCGGGGGCAAACGGCTACTTGTCCAAAATGCTTCCGGCTACTGAATTGGTAAATTCTATTAAAACGTTTACCAGCGAAGGGTTAATGATTCCTCAGCAATTGATGGGGAAACTATTGCATGGCCTTCGCAAAATGGGGGATACTACCGTTCCTTCACAAGCTACGCTTACAAAAACTGAAATCAAAATTATGGATTTGCTGGGCAAAGGGCTTAGCAATAAAGAATTAGCCAAAGAATTGAACTGCAGTGTTAAAACGATTAAAAATCACTTAAACAGTGCGTTTCATAAATTGGGCGTAAGTAGCCGCACGGAAGCCGTGGTAAAAGCCATCGAAAAGGGACTGATCTCTTCGGAAGGGAATATTATTACAGACGACGAGCTGTAAATGTGAACTCTATGAACGTTATACAAACTGGGGAAAAAGAATCTTCGCGCGGGCAGGCAACGATTGAATATGTGTTGTTGCTTGCTTCCGTGGTAGTGATTTTTTCCGCGTTTCTTACAACGTTTCATACGGACATGGTGCACTATATATTCTCGTTCATTGGACAATTGTTGCCGGAAGGACAATAAATGAACCTTATTACAAACATACGCTATACGTTGCAAAACCGCCGAGCACAACTCCTCTTGCCGGCTGTTTTGCTTTTACCGTTGTTTGTACTAGTGATTTATTTGTTGGTGGAAACCACCAAAGTTTCTATTTCCAAAGTGCGGCACCAATTTGCACTTGACAATGCGGCTTATACTCAAATGACCACTGTAAGCGTATTTCTTAATGCGGTGGGTCTTTTGAACGGGCCGCTTCCATATCGTGTGCTTAAAACTTACGATGTTCCCCTAAAAGTTGTAAATCCGGACAATCCCTACCGTGATTCTACCAACTGGACGGTGTTTGACTTGTTTTTCCAGGCAGGGGCCATCCCTACTATTGGACCGGATTACGAGAAAGGCGCCTTGCGTAATCCTCCCCCTAAGGCGGATTCTGCCGATTGGGGCGTTCACTATATTCAACGTTCGGATTGGGGAAAAGACGAAGAAAAGCTTTATAGCCGCAAAGAATGGGAAAAAGAAAACCCAGCCGAAATTAAAGACAGTGTTGTGCTTATGAATAAAGAGATGGTGGACAAGCACTATGTGGCTAGTAAGCAAGTGGGTATCCCGGCTATTCAAGAGTTTTTAAATACCTATGTTCAAGTAGGGGATACGTATAATTTGCAGAAGGATTTGTACCAAAAACTTATTAAAAATGCCGGTATGTTTCGGGAAGGATACTTTTTGAATACAGATGATTGCAAAAAAGGGGAATGTGCCCGTCAGAGTGCATCACGCTTGGTGCAATACTTATCTATTCCCACCAAGCGGCAAGAAACGGATGATATCACGGTGTTTGTATCGGCTTCCGATATGGCAGGTGGTACTGGGGGCGCTGTGGAAATCCCGCTGAAGATGAGCGAAATGGGGGCCGGCCCGTTATTCCTTTTTGCATACGTGGATGGAACCGGACGTGCCCGCTTACGCACGCTAAAGCGCGGTGTTGTGCTTAAGCAAAATTTTCCGTTGACGCGTAACCACTTTAATATTGATTTGGCAGGCAAATATAAGCCCTACGTGCGTAACACGGTCATTTTGAATTGTCCGCGTACGAACAATAACTGTGTGTGGCCCAATCCATTACCTAAGTATAACGTGCTACTGAGGCCTTGATGAAACATATACTTGTGCTAACTAACCGCAAAGGACAATCCACCACCGAAATGGTTTTACTGTTTCCGGTGTTGGTGGTATTTGTGCTGTTTATTATTAAAATTGCGGGCTTGTTGGTATTAAATCAAAAAATGCAAATTGCAGGGACGTATGCGGCCCGGCGTTATCAGTTGCAGTCCCACGTTACGGAATATTATGCGCAAGGGTGGGATAAGCGCTTTCTTAAAAAAGACATTCAAAGAAAAGTAGAAGACATTATTGGATTTAATAACCCCGGTACGCGGCAGTTTTTGAGTTTAAACACGCTTCGATTGGATATTGATACAAGCAGTAACTGGACAAAAATTACGCTTACTGCTAACACCAAAGCCCCACGCATTGCCTTACTGTGCAAATATAATAAAGACAAGGTCTGTGACAGGGACCGCTATTGTTTGCGCGGTTATAGTTTTTTGTGCGAGAACGGGGCCAAAATTCAAGTGATTAAGTATGCTGGTCCTAACGAACGTCCGGCTCCTTTTGCCCGGCCGGAAAACCGCTAATTTAATCTGTTCAATTTTGGGGGCTATTTCACGCTCCCCTTTCACAATACAAATGGGCCACAAACAGGCCTTGACAAAGTGTTATTTTAGTCCTATACTAAAGTAAGAAGTATCACTCTGTGTTTGAGCGCACGTTTAGGCGGTGCGGGTCAGCAAGAGTAGTTTTTATTTGTGTATAGGGTATAACTATGTTTACATTTAAATCGAAGAAAGTATTTGAAAAACTTAATAAGATGGACCGCAAACAGGCCTATACGATTGGGTCGATTGTGGTAGTGCTTGTGATAGCGCTTATTATGTTGGTTACTGCAGCCACCAGTGGGGAAGACGATTCCTTTGAAGGGATGAATGCCAAGGGTTATGACTTGGCCACTTTGCCATTTGCCACGGACGAGGCCGAAAAATATTTACTAGCCAACGCTTACCCGGATATGCAAGAAAACAGCTCGTCTTTCCTGTACACGCCGGCACAAAAAGAGCAACGCCAAGAAGAAGATGCCCAAAATGAAGAAGAGGAAGAGGGCGAGGATACGGAAGAATATGACAATTATGCTTCAAATAGTGGTTCGGATGCGGATGATGAATATGATTCGAGCTCTTCGCGTGGGTACAGCGGTTACGGCGGTGGATATGGCGGTGGCAGAAGTGGCAGAGGCCGCACGGAAATTGGGACTTTAACTTCTGCTGGGATGGCCTCGGCAGGGGGTGGCGGGCTCAATGCCACGTATGGACCTTCGGGGGATTTCCGCCAGTTTAAGGGGCGGGAAGACCGCGGTAATGAAAAGCCGGTTCAATTAAAAACCGAGAATGCTAAACAAGCGTTAGCGCAATTTCGCTCGGGAAGCTATGCCGCTGCGCGTATGAATGAAAATAAAATGCGCAACATGGGTAAGGCCTTGTTCGGGGGGGACATTAAAGGAAGTGATGCCTTCACTAAAGACGGGGTGGACCTAAGCAAATTGGCAAACGGTGGATTTACGTTGGATACGTCGGCGCCTTCTACTACCACAGATTTAAACAACTTGGATAAAAAAGTGGCAGACGCCACCAAAAAAGCCGAAGACAAGAAAAACAATGAGCAGAAAAAAGAACTCGATTTTTGGGAAAAATTACTTCAACAGGCGGTTGGAAAGTTAACAGATTCATTACTGAATGCAGCCGGTAACTGGATTGAAGGGTGGGCTGCGGGTTTGCAAGCCAAACACGACGCTAAAGTGTTGGAAGGGGAACATCTTGCCAGCCTGTCGTGGAATAACTTGCCTCCAGCTGACCAAAACTATGTAAAAGACCAATATAAAAAGGATAATCCCGATATAACAGATGGAGAAATTATTGCGCAATGGGAGAATAATCTTGGGAGTAAACAATCTGCCAAGATGATGCGTGGCGCCAGTTCTGCTCGTAGCAAGGGGCAGGAAGCATATAGCGAAGAGTATGAGGTTACTATGGGACGGGCTGACGAGCGACATAAACAAGAAGCCGCTCGCCAACGGGCAGAAGAAGAACGACAGGCGAGAGAAGCAGAATCTTCGAAGTCTAACCCCTGTCCGGATGGACAGAAAAAAGAAGAAAAAAAAGATGGCACCTATAAGTGCGTTGATAAATAACATTTTTATCATAGGAGGAACCAACTATGAACTTACTTAAATGGTTAAAAAACAAGGCAGGTAAAATGCCTATTAGCTTTGCCCAGGCGGCCGGGCTTACGGCTGTAGTGGGTGCAGCCGGTTTTGCGGTGATGAGCTACCTTAGCTCACCTACTAATAACGACACTACTTTTATGCCTCCGTCTGCTTACGAACAGCAAGGGGATGTGGTGTATATTTCCCAAAGCGGAGGTGGCGGACAATATGAGTCCAATGGTGAAGTAGGTTCCTCCTTCCGGGCAACTCAGTCCGATTCTATCCGCTTAGCAAACCAACAATTTGAACGCGAAAGCCAACGCCGTGCCTTGGAAGACACCGACGTGTCTTCTGCTTACGCCGGGGAAGAAAGCGATATTCAAATGCCTAAAGCTTATCGCATGGATAATGCCGATCTGGGGTTAGGCATGGGGGACGGCGGAGATAAACAACTTAACGGTTCTCTGGAAATGTTCTCCAACTTGCAAAATCAACTGGCAGGCGTTGGGGATGCCATTAATAACGCGCAAGCAGCCGGGCAAAAAGGCGCGGCCTCACGTGCGGCAAGTGGAACTTCCGGCCAGCCGGCAAAATTGGCTCCTGTTTCACACAATTGGGGGCAAGGTGGTTTGACACGTGCCGGCAGTGGAAACGGGGTTTCGAATACATTTGCTATTCAAGATAGTGGTAAAAATCAAGGTGGTAGTGATAAAAACGCTGCGGCTGCCATGGCGCAAGTAGGGGATGTAATGGCCGATGCACGCGCCGCTATGGCAAAAATGCAGGAAGGTTCCCGCATGCGTTCGCGTGCCAGTTTTGGCCAGTCGGACGGGTTTGGCTCGGATTTGGATGCACGATCCCAAGGATCCCGTCGTCGCTACGGTAACGCAAAGAGCGAGTTGGAGTGGATTCGCAAACAATCAGCTGAAATTGCTAAAAACTCTACCAACTCCGCCAACGAAGGGGGCCGTCCGTTCTTGGCCAGCGCCCAAATTTCAGGCGGATTAGTAGTAAGCGGGGATAACGTAACCACCGGCCAAGGGGCTACTTCTTCCGACTTTAACGCTACTAGCCGCAGTTTGCGCGGTATTAAAGCGGGATTGGCTGGAGTACAGGCAAGCCAAGACGAACAACAGCTGGCTCGTAATGAGTTAAAAAACTGGTTATGGCAGATTTTCACGCAGAGTATAGTTGCTATTATAGGTATTGCTGTATTAGTGAAAATGGCACGCGCTCACGCCTTGGGTCCTTGGAGTTGGACTCTATGGGTTGCGGCAGGGTTATTAACAGCATATATCTTAGCGAAAATTTGGTTTTGGAACGGGGCAATTTCGAAAATTGGAGACTACAATAAAGCCTGTGGATCCGACGGATGGAGTATATTCGGTTGGAGCCTTGCGGGTGTACTGACTCTTGGTGTAGGTTTTGCTTGGACGAAGTCGGCTACTCGTGCGGTTGAAAAGGCGCAAAAAGCGCTTAATCAATTTAAAGAGAAGGTGGGTTTGAAAGGTGAAGGAATTAACCAAAAGGAATTGTTGGATGCTGGCGATTCTGGCATAGTACACATGCCTGAGGAAAATTTTAACCCTCTTAATCCTCCGGATAATCCCTTAACCTAGTTGAGGCATATATGAACAATGAAATAAATTCTTCACTTCAAGGAAAGGCGGTGTTGCCTGGGAAACCCGTAGTGTGGCCAAAATGGAAGATCAGATTGTTTTTTGGCTCGATAATTGTGGTTTTAGTTGCTTGGTTTGGCTTAGGCATTTATTTGCATCAACAGGTAGTGCAAAGCCGGACTAAGGTGGAACAAGCCCGTATAGAACAAAACCGTCGTCAAGAATTTTTGCGTCGCGATGCACAGTATAAGCAAGATTTACAAAGGCGTACCCAAGCCCCTCAATCACGCAACGTGTTTGAAGGACGATAGGAGGAAAATATGAACTTACTTCGTTTTCTAAAAAGTACCAAAGGGGCTATTAAACCTCTTAACGCGCTGGCTCTTTCCGGGGCAGCGGGGGTTGGCTTCTTTTTCATAGCCAATACAGCTGCTGATCGGCAAATACAGGCAGAGCGCCAGGTGCGCACCCTTAGCAGCATTGCTCAAACGTCTCCGCAGAAGGGGATGCTTCGTCAGGGGGAAATGTTAACCTCTATTAACGTGCGCGATGGTTTAAATCAATTGGCCACCGCCGAAGAGCGCGCGGCTATGCAAGGCAATAGCGCCATGGACCGCTATAACGCCAATCAACGTGCATTGGATAATATGGGGGCTTCTTTAGGTCGTGCGGCTCAGTATGCTGATGGTGACGCTGGCCTGAATACTTCTAACCGCGATGTGCAAGAAGGGCCTGTCCGCTATGCAGTGGGCAATCCACGCGCGAATGCTGTGGGCAATGCGGCCGGGGAATATATGGATTCCGGACGCTCAGGGGGCGCAACGCCTCGCGGGGGTGCTCAAAATCAATTAGCATCCGCCTCTATGGCGCGCGCTTCCGGCAATACGTTTAGCGGATCTTATGGCCCTTCCGGGAGTGCCGGGGCTTCCGGCTCCAGCGCAAGCGGAACAGAAGGACCTCGCCGTTTGTCCGGGTCAATGCCTAGCGGAAGCAATATCGTTTCTCAAATGGGATTGGATGGCGCAACAGCACGGGCAAATTCGTCTTTTGGACGGGACCGTAATGGGCGTACCGGCCGCGGGCAGACTGTCGGTTCGGAACGTAATGAATTAAAAGATATTTTAAAGAAATCTGCCGCGGCTGATGCCAATGCCAACGCTTCTGCCAATGAGGGTGGCCGTGCTTTTTTGGCAAGTGCACGTTCGTCGGGAGGTATTACGGTAGATGGCACAACTAATAATGGTGGCGCGGCAACTTCTTCTGATCTAACAGCGAACACCAACCGCAAGTTAAAAGCGGTGGGCAACCGCATGAAACAAGAGGAAAACACCCAAGAAAAACGTCAAAAACAAAACCGGAACTTGATTATTCAATTATTTGCTACGGTGGTGGGTTCGCTGGGTGTGATGTTGGCGGGGGCCAGCATTCTATCCAATTTTGATGATAAGATCAAGGATACTTTGGCTAAAGCAGCTCTCTCTGCCGGCCCGGCACAAGCCGCATTGCTCGCTCGTGCAGCTGCGCTTAAATTAACTCGCTGGTTAATTGCCGGCGCAATGATAGCGGCGGTAGTTGCGGCAAACGCATTTTTGTTCTACAAAGCCAAACAGTTTATCCATACGTATGGATCTCACGGGGGTATAGCTGCGGCTGTTATTTCTCAAATTGCTGCCGGCGTAATGGTGGGCGGTATGGTTTTTGTTGCTATGAAGCCTAAATTGGTCAACGATTTTATTAAAAAACAATGGAATAAATTGTATGATAAATACATTAAAAAAAGACAGCTGCTTAACGAAGGGGTCAATTTGGGTAAGAAAGAAGCCTCTAAGGGCATTCGCAAATTGTTTAGATGATTGATTGAAAAGTAGGGGAAAATTGTTTTCCCCTACTGACTTGTGAGTATATGAGTAAAGAAAACGAAGGAATGCCGTTTGTTCCGGAAGAAAATTTAGACTTGCACGAAGACTTTGCCCCTATCATTGCAGAAAACGGGGTCATTCGTCCAAAGGTGGATCCGCACCAGGTAGAAGAACTTACCATAGCGGATACCACCTTTACCCGTATGGATACGGTGCAGGACCTTGTGCAAATACGCTCTGCCGAACAACAAGCAGTTCCCCAAGAAAAACCTGCTTCTAAACCGCAAGCTGCGCCCAAGCAGGAGCTCAAAGAAAAACCTTCGCGTGCCCAAACACAAACTCCTGCCCGGCAAATCTCCAATAAACAGGAACCTAAAGAAAAATCTTTTAAAAAAACTGTTGAACCCGTTGCCAAGCAACCAAAACCGAAGATGGCCCAAACACCTGTGCCAGAAGATTCTTTTGCTGATTTAAACCCGGTGGAAGAAGTCCCTGCCGAAAGAGAAGAACGGGTTGCGGCTCCTGTAAAAAAAGTAACTCCTGTGCCATCTGCACAAGCATCTTCCGCTTTGCCTCCGTTAAAGCAGGAGCAGATGCCGGTATCGTCCCAACAAATAGCCAAACGCCCTGATGAAAAAAAATCCCAAGGGAAAGTTCCACCTACTACTCCACCCAAACAACCCGCCGAGCAGGCGGCCGCAAAACCTAAAAAACGCCGTCGTTGGGTGTGGGTATTGGCTATTCTGTGCTTTTTGTTTTTAGGAACCGTTAGCGGTGTTGTTCCCGTAGAAAATATTCCCTTTTTGCGAAATTTGGCCTATGCAATGGGCTTTACCAAGGATGATACCACACGTATGTCTTTCCTACGCGCCTTATTAACTTGGACGGATAAAAACATCGGTTTGCCCGGTTTTATGCAAGCGTTAATAGAGCCCCGGTCTTCTTGGTGGGGGGGCGCTTCGGGAGATTTGGCGGAGAACGGGCAGGAAGTTGGCAGTGTGTTTAGTCGCATGCAACGTCAAAGCGGATCCAGTAGTTTAATTGATATTAATAAGTTAAACGCTATGCAACGCGAAAAAGGGTATAAGTTGGATGGTATCCGTGGATCTGTTTCGCCCATACCCGGGAATGAGGCCACCCCTGGCCCAACGATGTTGAGCAAAAGCGAAGGGGCCGTACAAACAGAAGCCAATCAAAAAACAAGTGATGTGTTTTTTGGAAGTGATGCATCCAGTGTAAGCCGGAATTTCAAAGATGGATATGACTCTGTAAATATGCTAAAAAAAGTATCCAACCCACATATAGCCAACGGGGAGCCAATTGATTGGCTAAAAAATATGACCCAACGCATGATGAAGAAAGATAAAGGGTTGGGCGGGGTAGATAAGGAATTACGCGGTTCGCAAGTCAATTGGGGAATTAGCACACAGGATGTGGGGGAAGATAAACCACACCGGGATTTGTATCACGCCTGGATTACCAGCCGTATGTCAAAATACACCTCTAACTTAATGCTTAAAAAAGCGTTGGCAGATACCGGGTTTATGGGGGCGGAAATGCCCAGCACTGCATCGAACGTGCTTACGTTTGGCGGCGTGCAAATTGATACCGAAGCCTTACAGCAAGACCAAGAAGCATGGAAGGAATATCAAGAATGGGAAAAGAAGTGCAAAGAAGACCTCAATACAAGTGGTGATAAAATTGACAAGGCGCGCGATTCTTTTAATGCTTTGTTTTGGGATGATGTAGAGGGACCGGGTCATCCGGCACCGGTGAACTTAAATTTTCCTAAATCATGTGCTGAAATGAAAACGGCTAACAAGAATGATTTTACAAAAAATTTAGTCACTATTTCGTCGGCTTGTAAAACCATGAAACTGGGCTATGAAAGTTTGCAAAAAACCTGTAGTATGCAAGTGGAAACGCAGTTGCAGTGCTCAGAAACTACATTCAGTACATCTGCGTGGTCGGGGCATTTTGACTCGTTTAAAAAATATTGCGAAGAAGACTATTGTAAGGAACAGAAAGAGATTTGGGAAGCTCAACCCCATCAAGAAGGAGAAGTGTGGAACGAAGCTGCTTGCCAGGCGCAAGTGCTTACCATTAAGGAAGAAGACTGGCTTGCAAAAGAGGGATATGATGCAGGAACGACCACGAAAGATTTAATCTTGGACCAAGTCGGCGGGGACTCGGACTATTTCCCTCAGCTTACCAAAGACCAGGATTATGAAGATGATACCCATAACGTCCAGAATTCTATTACTAACGCAATGGGACAAAATAAGACCTTGTAACCTGGGAAATATAGGTCCAAATTACCCTAAAAAAGGGTCTTGAAATTATGAGAAATAGTTGTATAATAAAAATAAGAGGTAGTGGAAATTGGTTGTTGCGCAATGGGGAACCAGTTGCGAACAACGCATAATTTATTTTATGTTCTAATACCCGCGGGGAGTGCATTTATCGTCGTTAAAACTTGCCCGCCAGTTGTAAAAAAGCAGTTTTATTTTAATAGGAGGCTTTTATGCCAGAGGAAAAGAAAGAAAGTTTCACCTTTAGCGATAAGATCAAAAACAGCAAACCTGCTGGCAGCAAATCTTTCGCTAAATCTTCCTCCAAAATTGGGAGAGACGGCAAACCGAAGCAGACTCTCTTTGAGAGAACCCGCCGGGATGCCCCGTTCTTCATTGCAGCGTTAGTAGCGCTGTTGTTGCTGCCGTTTTTGTATAAGTACAGCGGCCAATCGAGTGAAGATACAACCTTGCTGACACCGGGTAGCGAAGAAACCATGTTCAATCCGGAACGTTATGGTTTTGATACCTCGGCAACGTTGACAGATCCCGATGGGGAGATTGCTCGTTTATCCGGGCGCAGTTCGTTTGATTTAATCAAGGGCTGGGGTGCCAAGGATGAAGACTTTGGTGACCG
>JBGUMP010000037.1:0-43437 GCA_045116875.1 Elusimicrobiaceae bacterium
TGTAGCAATAATCACCACCACTACCAACAGTTCTGTTAGCGTGAATGCTCGCTTCTTCATGGTTCCTCCATAAAATGAGGCAGGGAAAAAAGCACTCCTCTGCCTTTTGCTTTCTGTTTGTTTGAGGAGGAACAGAAAGAAATCTTTTAAATCGCCCAAAAATGCTCGCTACCGCGCGTATTTTTGCGGGGCCATTCCCCCTCCACAAGCTCCTCAAAGTCTAACAAAAAAAAAGAACAAATGTCAATATGTATGTTTTATACGTATTTGCCCAAAAGACACTTCTTCGACAAAAGGTCCTCTTAAAATGCTAAAATAAAGTATGCTTTCTCCCTTTCAAATTTTATCCAAAGATGCGCATTGCCAAGCCCGCACGGGTATTCTATATACCCGCCACGGGGCCGTGCACACCCCGGTTTTTATGCCGGTAGCCACACAAGGAAGCGTAAAAGCATTAACCGATGAAGACCTTAAAAATGTAGGAGCCGAATGTTTACTTTCCAATACGTATCACCTGTATTTGCGCCCTACTACTAAATTATTACAACAATTGGGCGGCCTTCATAAATTTATGCACTGGAATGGGAGCATTTTGACAGACTCCGGTGGATTTCAAGTGTACAGTTTGCCTAAATTTCGCAAAATTAAAGAGGAAGGGGTAACGTTTCAATCGCACCACGACGGAAGCAAACACTTGTTCACCCCGGAAAATGTAATTCAATTTGAAAGTGAAATAGGGTCCGATATCTGGACTATGTTAGATGTATGCATTCACGCAAAAAATCCTTCCAAGCATGATGCGCGCGAAGCTTTGGATATTACAAAACGCTGGGCACAACGCGCCGCCCGCGCCTACGAACAAACCGTTCCTCAGCAAGATATTACCCAACACAAAGACGGCAGTTTTACCGTGAACAATTCCCTTCTCTTTGGGATCATCCAAGGGTCTATCTTCCCCGATTTGCGTAAAGAAGCCGCGCTACATATGGCCGGTTTACCCACGCACGGATATTGCATTGGGGGGCTTTCTTTAGGGGAGACCTTAGAGCAAATGAACGGGGCAGTGTCTGCCGTTACCGAAAATTTACCCGAAGGTAAACCGCGTTACTTTATGGGACTTGGCACCCCGGTAGAAATATTAAACAGCATTGAGCGCGGGGTAGATATGTTTGATTGTGTATGGCCTACCCGGGTAGCGCGCAACGGAATGGTGATGACTTCTCAAGGCCGCATCAATATTAAAAACACAGCTTACCGCACACAGGATACTCCTTTGGATGCACAATGCGATTGCTACACTTGCCGTACTTATTCCCGGGCCTATTTGTGCCACTTGTTCCGTGCGCAAGAATTAACCAGCCACCGGCTTTTGTCCATCCACAACATCCGCTTTTTAATTCATTTAATGGAACAGGCACGCGCCGCCATTACAAACGGCACGTTCCTTTCCTTTAAAGAAGAAGTGATTAAACAATATTCCCAGCAAGGATAAGAACTACTTTGCGGTTTCTGTAAGTTCCACGGGCTCAGTAGTTTCTGCGGGGTCCTGCGGACTAGGGGAAACTTCTTTGGCCGGCTCTTCGTCTTTTTTGAATAGTCCAAATAATCCCTTAATTCCTTTTGTTACGCTACGCGATACCACATTGTTGGTAACCGTTTGCGTAACCAAAGAAGCTACACTGCCGATAAGTTGCATATTTCCTTTCGGTTCCTCAATAGTGCCGCCGATTTTAAGAGTTAAAGGCATCATGCCATTCACTTCGTGGCGGCCTGGTGCAGCGTGAACGGTTAAATCCACAATCCCCGTATTAAAATCCGTTGTTCCATCCAACCGTAAAGACATCATGGAGGATACAAATGTTCCTTCCTTTACAGTGGCTTTTCCGCTGTCAAAATTGACTTGCGTATCAAATTTATCATACGCCATTTTCCCTTCAACTTTTTGCGCGGTTTGCACGACAGGAACCTCCAACGGCTCGCCATCCGGCCCCAGAATTGTTTGCGTTTTTACTTCCGTTGCTTCGGCCGGGCCTTCCCCGGAAACCGCCGACACAATTCCCCCGCCAATGCTTTTAAGCACGCCAAACACATTGAGAGAATTAAAAACTTTTCCCGTTACGTTCAAAGACATAAACAATACTTTTGTAAGCGGGTTGGCGTTTGTTAATTTATAAATATCCTGAATTTCGCCATCTTGCGTTTGCAAGCGCAGCATCCCGTGAGTTTGTTTTAAACTGGGTGTAAACCCTTGCACATCCGCATCGAAAGCGATTTTTGTACCATAGAAATAGGGCACATCTAATTTATCGACATCAATGTTGGCCTTTAAGTCGATAGGAGGCAACGGCCATCTGTTCTTTTCGCTTGTTTGCGCCGAGGGCTGCTGAGTTTTTGTTTCTGTTTGAGAAGCTGGCATAATCCAACGTAGTTCTTTAGCAGCCGCCTGCAGACCCAGTATAATCTTTTGTGGATGTTGATCCAGTGTTACCCCTAGCGTAAACGGATTGGCCTCAAATTTTCCCTTGAGGTCCACTTTAGCACTTCCTTTTTTCCCGTCCATTTGCTCCCAACCGCTCAAGCGTCCCGTTATATTAGATAGTTGACCCGCTTGCGCAATATATCCGCCCACATCTTGCACATCTAATTGGATGGTAAGCTTCTCTTGCGTAGCCGCGACATCGGCCTGTATCTGCCCCAATAAACGATATGAGTCGGCCAGTGCCGTAAACCAGCGGCCCAATTCGCCCAGTACCGTATTTAATTTGCCGCTAAAATCGTAACGCAATTTCCCGGCGTACTTCAAATTTCCCTGCCCACTGATTTCCAATCCGGGTGCCTGTACCGCGGCGCGCCGTACCGTAACCGTGCTGGCAGACGTATCCACATTTCCGGCCAGCTCACCTGTGGCTTGTTCCAAATCAAACGCGGGGGCAGCCACAAGGCCTTCCAACAGTTTAGAAGAAAATTTAGTCAACTTCAGTTTAACATCTACTTGCGGAGCCACAAAATTCTTAATATTCCCTTGCAACACTAAGGCGGACTTTTGATAGGTGGCCTTAAGCATTTGTATAGTAGCATAGGCCTGTTCCATATTTAACCCAGCCAAGTTTACATTTGCATGTATTACAATAGGGATAGTACGCTCGAACTCTTTTTCCTGATGCTGAAACTTGGCCCAAAATGAAAGAGGAAATTCTTCCTGCAAACTAAAATTGCTAACTTCCAAGTTCACGTCATTAGCTTCCAAAGTGCGGGACGCTTTTTTGTCAATATAACTTACATACAAATGCTCCAACCGCAACCGAGTAGCCGTCAAATTAAACGTAGTTTGTGTAGGTTGCTGGGGTTCTTCCGATTCGGAAGGAGTATTGCTTCCCAAATCTTGCCAATTATTAGTACCGTCCGCCTGAACGATTAATTTTACATGTGCATTCGACAGGACAATCCCCGTTATCTTCGTGTGGCCATGCAAGAGGTGCAGTAGCGAAATCCTGGCCCGCAAGCGCCCCATCTGCGCAAATATGCCTTCTTCAAAACCCCCCTTTTGAGCGATTTTTAAATCTTGCACATAAATGCCTCGAAAATCGGCCCCTATGCGAGCCAGCTGAATTTCACGCCCGATTGTCTGCTTCAACACATGCTCCACGCGCTCATTAAACCATGCTGTGCGGGAAATAAAGTGAATGAACAGATCCAAAGTCACAATCCCCGCGCACGCAAAGACTATCAAGTACCCAATCCGCTTAGTCCATTTTTTCACAGTTCCTCCGGCTATATTCACAACCACAATAACTTTGTGTGTATAGTTTTAATTCTTTTATCAGTGCCTGGCGTAATTCGCTAAGGCCGTCTTTGCGCCATGAATTAGCCCAATAAGGCGTTCCTTCCTCCAACCAAGCACATAGGGCCTGTGCATTCACCTGTTCAATATCTTTATAGCGCGACACACCTAACACCGATGTAAACAAATCAAAATGATGTTGCCGCGCATAGCGGGCCGCTTGCTTTAGGCGCATATAAAAACAAACACTGCAACGTTTACCGCGTTCGGGCTCATGTTCTAAGCCGCGTACTTGTTGTTGCCAGGCCGCATGGTCGTAAGGCAAATCTACAAACTTTACACCTACGTGTTTACACAACCGCTTCTGCTCTTCAAGACGCTTTTCATACTCCTGCTGCGGGAAAATATTAGGGTTATAAAAAAGTACGGTAACATCTACCCCCTTTCCCACCAAGTGTTTTAGGGCTCCGCAGGAACACGGCGCACAACATGACAATACAAGTAGCTTCATATATATAGTGTACTAAATCTGTTTCTAACCTAACTTGCAAAAAATTAATTACTTTGCTAAACTAAATAGCACAGTGTTAGGATTTAATAAATGGCTAACACTTCATTTTTTTATAGTAAGAGGTTGTTATGGTAGCTAAAAAAGACAACAAAGATATGCTCACTGCGGCAGAAATTAAAGAAATTAAAAAACACCTATTGGAACTGAAAGAAGATGCCACCAAACGCCTGCAGAACACCAAGCAGATGGATATGCCTGAGGTGGAAGTAGGGGATCCTATTGATGATGCCAGCAAGAGCTTAGATAAAGAAATTTTATTTGAACTTTCCAGCAATGCCCACAACACAATTGAACAAATCGAAGCGGCTTTGCGTAAAATCGATAAAGGGATTTACGGCACCTGCGAATATTGCCGCAAACCCATTGGCAAAAAACGCATGAAAGCTTTGCCGTTTGCGCGTTATTGCATCAATTGCCAACACACCAACGAGCATCATAGCCGATAAGGCACCCATTAAAAACCCTCCCCCGATAACGGAGGAGGGTTTTTTGTTCCCTTGCTTATATTTTGTTTGTGAAATAGACAGCCGTTCTATTCTTATCTTTGGCAAACGCCGATATTTTATAGTACTTGTCGGTCACCCCAATTTTGATGCTTCCGCGGCCTGTTGAAAAAACTTTTTTCAAATCACGCTGGAATTGCACAGGGTCTCCAGATAGAAGGGTAAGGCGACGTATATCGTTTGTATAGTACCCGTATTGAATTTTGTGTCCTTCCTCTAACAGCGCAACTTTTTCCAGGAAAGTTTGCGCCTGGCGCACCTTATATTGCTCTTGCCAATCCCGTCCGCCGAAAGAACGATAAAAGCCAAATACAAACAGCGCTAAAAGAACCGCCCCTAATCCGCGCACGGCCCATACTTCCCACCAGGCACGCTCACGGATTTGCACCACAACACTTCCTCCTAAAAAGTCATGGAGGGCGCGTTTTCGATCATCCACCAATGCGAATACAAATCCGCCAAAAAACAGTAGTGCGCTTACATAATATCCTATGGCACGTAAAAATGCACGCACAATAGAAATAGGCGCCGTTTTATCTTTGTTTACAACCGCAATTCCCACCAGGTTCTTTCCCAGCGTCATACGACCGTTGGAAGTGAAAATAGTCTCATACAATACAAACACGCCATTCATGGCAACAATCATTGCAATGAGGTGCGATAATGATAAGTGTGATCCCAGCGTTTTTCCAATAATCCACAAGATAAACTGTAAAGGTAAAAACACAACGCCATAATCAATGGCCAATGCCACAAAACGCTCCAGCACAGATGCATATTTCAGCTCTGTTTGTGCGGACGCTGTTGCAGGTTGCGCCGAAGTAACAGCAGTCGGTTCTTCCATAATATTGATACGGTGTTCTTCTGTCATAAATTCTCCGTTACTTTATTATAACAAGTTTTCCTTAATAACCCCTGTCCATTTCTTCCAAAGCGGCAATTCGTTTTTCAATAGGCGGATGCGTAGCCATCAGCCCACTCACCCAGGAAAACAGATTCTGCTTAGCAAGCGGATTTTCAATACACATGGCTGCCATACTGGCGCGTTTATCTAACGCTTCCACGCGGCTATCTCCTGAAATTTTACGCAAAGCATTGGCCAAGGCATGAGGGTTGCGGGTCATTAAAGCACCGGTGGCATCCGCTAAATATTCCCGTTGGCGAGAAACTGCCAAACGAATCAACGGAGCAAAAACCAACCCGTAAAGAGAACATAAAATGCCCAGCACAATAAAAATGCCGGCCATATTGCCTTTGCTATTGCGGGAATTATTGCTCGATAATCCCACACGAAAACAGATTTCCCCGGCAAACGTAAAAAATGAAATACCTGCTACAGTAATTAGCATCAAGCGGATATCGCGGTTTTCAACGTGTGAAAGTTCATGCGAAATGACGCCTTCCAACTCAGCACGGTCCAGTTTTTTTACAATTCCCTTGGTCAACGCTACCGAGGCATGTTCCGGATCTCTGCCCGTAGCAAAGGCATTGAGGGACTCATCATCCATGATATAAATACGCGGAAGAGGAAGACCTCGGCTCATACACAAGTTCTCTACTAAACGATAAATTTCCGGCTGATCTTTTTGAGTTACGGGGATTGCATCGGCACTGTTAAGAAGCAGTTTATCCCCCGTAAAATAAGAAACAGCCATCCAAATCATGCCCAAAACCCAACATATCACAGGCAGTGCAAAAAGGGCACTCCCCACCGTAGGATCTTTTGTGGCGTCCCAACCCAAAAATTGGGACACCGCGAAAAAAACGCCCCACGTAAGTAACGCGAACACAAGCGGAAATAGGAGAATAAGCCCCCAGGTGCGCCGCTTGTTTTGTGCGATATGTTCGTAGGTAGTAGCCATGTTTAAAATTCCACTTTAACAGGTTGACGGGCCGCTTGTTCTTCGGAAGCCAATTCAAATAAGGGCTGTTCGGTAAAATTGAAACGCCCCGCAATTATATTGGCCGGGAACTGTTGAATTTTGGTGTTAAAATTCAACACGTTTCCGTTATAAAAACGGCGGGCCGCTTGGATTTTATCTTCCGTATCGCGCAGTTCCCGTTGAAGTTCCAAAAAATTTGTATTGGCCTTCAAATCCGGGTAGCTTTCACTTAACGCAAACAAGGACTTTAAAGCGCCGGAAAGTTCCCCTTCCGATTTGGCAATATCTTGCATGCTTTGTGGTTTACCAAAGGCAGCATTACGGGCATTGATAATTTTTTCCAACGTTTCGCTTTCATGTTTAGCGTATCCCTTCACAGTGGCAAGCACGTTGGGAATTAAATCGAAACGACGTTTGAGTTGCACTTCAATGTCACTCCATGCTTCTTTTACACTATTGCGCATGCGCACCAGTGTGTTGTACAAACTCATTACATACAAACCGACCACAACAGCTACAACTATCAATACTACCAATATTGTCATTTTGCTTCCTCCTGTGTGTTTTTCTTTTGATTATGATAATACGAATAACGGGACGCTTCGTACAACCCGTGCGCCAGTTTCTTCATATGTTCAAAACGTGCGGGCTCTTTGGAAGATAAATCCTCCATAAAATTATCTGCCGCGTACTTATACAGTCCTTCTTGATCGCCGCGGCTGTGATAATAATAATCCCCTTGCACAAACCCAATAACGTGGGGAGCGTGGGCCCAACCGTAAATCAACGCCCCGGGTTCAGCATCCGCATTGGCTGTTAAAACATCTCGCCCCAAGGCACGTGTTTGATAAGAACGTCCTAAAAGGCCCATAGCAATCGGCAAAATATCTATTTGGCTGGCTGTTTTGTTAATCACCCGTGGAGTTTTAATAGGGGCCCCCGCAATAATGAGCGGAATTTGGTGGTTAATTAAGTTTAACTCCACCGTACCGCGCGGCATATTTTCAGATTGCGGGGCGGCTAAACCGTGATCCCCAAAAATAAGGAAAATCGTATTCTTGTAGTACGGAGATTTTTCGGCCAGTTTAAAAAATTCGCGAAGCGCATGATCCGAAAAGCGCAACGAATTATATTCGGCCACACTTACAAAACTACGTTTATGGGCCAGTTCCTCCCCAATGTCCACCGCTTCGAACCCGGCATTATCTTCCGGGATGGTATAGGGCCGGTGATAACCCGCCGTTTGGATAAATGCAAAGAACGGTTTACCGCTTTCTTGCTGTTCTTGCGTGAGAATGCGGTTTGCTTCCCGGAATAAATCCAAGTCCGAAATTCCCCACACGTCATTACGGGTTTCATTCTGGAATTTGCCTTCCTCATACATATGGATGCCGTCTATGTTATGTTCCAATACCCCGCGGATATTCCCCCAGTTGGCACTTCCGCCAATAAAGTAGTACTTTTCATAATCTTTCAAGGCATTGATAATCACATGCTGGTCCACGACCAAGGGATTACGCGAACTGGTTTTGAAAGAGGAAACATCCGGGATATTTGTTACCGTGGCAAACACCGCGCGAGCAGTAGCCGAAGTAGGTGAAAAGAAATTAGTAAACAAAATGGATTTATCGGCCAGTTCTTTTACAAACGGGGTGGGATTTAAATCCGGATTAGTTAGCGAAATTTTATTCCACGCCAAAGATTCCATAAAAATCACCACCACATTATAATCGTGCGGTTGTGCGCCCGCTGGCACCGTACGCGCAAAGGAAAGGGTTTGTGAATCCGGATTTTGCGCTTGCAGATATTTAGAAACCTCGTCATAATAATTCCGAGTTTGCTCCTCACTGAAGCTGTCTGCTTTTACAAAACGGGCTGTATCAAATATATTCAAGATCGGGTTTAATGTGAGGTTACAAATAAATTGATTGGTGGAGTGATAGGCATTACTCCAGCGCAACGGATATTGGCTGATCTGTCCAAATCCAAGAGCGGCAGAAAGTAAAAACGCTCCCAAAAACCAAGCCAATTTTCCCTTCCAACGGTAAGAATCTTTTTGTGGCGCTACTTTTCTTAGCAAACGATACACAAACAAATAACCAGCGACAGCACAGATAAGCAAGGCCAGCGTTCCCCACACAACCGGATAGGTTTCCCACGCCATTTGAAGGGAAATCAGTGGATTTTCGATATATTTCAGAATAGAAGAATTAATGCGCATGGAAATATAGGAGTAGTGCCCAAAATCCGCAAAATATACACACAATACAGCGGCCTCCAAGAGGCCGTACAGAACTGCTATTCCCTTGTTGATATAACGGACTCCTTTCCAAAAAGCATATACCGTTAAGTAGATTCCCAAGGGGGCCGATAAAAATGCCGCCAGGCGAAAATCGAATTTAGCGCCAATGTAAAATGTAGTTACTAATTCCGGCCAAGGATTAGCCGGCAAGGCCGCGTGAAAAACTCCTAAAAAAATGATGCGAAACACGCCAAACATCAACCAATTTGCAAAGAAAAAGATAAAATATGCTTTGATCCAACCCGGAATTGTTATTTTTTTCATAAACTACCCGCAAATATAAGATATCTATATTGTATCATAACTACGCACCATCGTCTAGAATTGCTATAATTTGGATTATGAAAAAAACATTTATAAAATCTTCCTCTTGGAAATATGCCTCCCTATTTGCCCTAGCCATTTTGCTAGGTATTGTGAACGGGCTATATCCCACTCAGGCAGGGCTTACTCTTGCCCAGTTTCTAAGTGATGTATTCGTACGTCTATTTAAATTTGTCAGCGTGCCGATTATTGCCGTAACAATTTGCTATACCATCGCCCGATTGGGGAGCGCCCGCACCCAAAAACAGTTATGGAAACGCACCCTGGGGTATACATTGACAACTACGCTTATTGCCGCCACAGTCGGTGCTGCTCTTTATTATTTTTTTACGCCGGCTAATGTAACGACCACTACTTCCGCCGACACCGGCCTGACTGCCCAACAAGGGTATTTAGCGTATTTTGTTTCGGTGATTCCGGACAACCCACTCTCTCCTTTTGTGCAAGGCAATGTATTAAGTGTTCTTTTGATTGCCCTTGCCATAGGCATTTCCATTCGCTACATTCAAGATGAACACCAACGGTCCACCCTTTTGAACCTGTTAGGAGCTATCCAATCGGTTTTATTTTCAATTGTCAATGTACTCATTCGGGTACTTCCCTTAGGAATTTTTGGTTTCACTTCTATTTGTATGCACGATTTTGCCGCCAGGGTAGCTTTAAACGGACTGGGGCACTATTTTGTACTGGTAATCTGCTCCAATTTAATCCAAGGGGTTATTGTATTACCCTTGTTCTTGGCAATACGGAGAATCAATCCCTTCAAAACAGTCAGAAATATGTCTAAAGCGCTATTGGTTGCGTTTTTTTCCAAATCTTCCGCCGGCACTCTTCCCGTTACAATGGCCTGCGCCGAACAAAACAACAAAATTCATCCCACTGTATCGCGGTTTGTACTACCCATTTGTACAACTATTAACATGAACGGATGTGCTTCTTTTATATTGATTACGGTTATCTATCTTATGCAGAACAATGGGGCAACCATTACAATCCCCACCTTACTCACATGGGTCTTCATTGCCACCCTTGCCGCCATTGGCAATGCTGGCGTTCCCATGGGATGCTACTTTTTATCTGCCAGTTTACTTTCTTCGATGAATATACCCATACAACTACTAGGTATCATTTTGCCGTTTTACACCGTACTGGATATGGTAGAAACGTCACTCAATGTTTGGTCAGATTCGTGTGTGGCTACCCTAGTAAATAAAGATATAGGCAAAGAATTGCCCAAAGAAATGGCGGCAAATCGTTTGTAAATATGGTATAATAAAGTATAGATTTAAGCCGGGGTGCTGGAATTGGTATACAGGATAGTCTCAAAAACTATTGCCCGCACGGGCTTAAGGGTTCAAGTCCCTTCCCCGGTAAAATTATAAACCGCCTTTGGGCGGTTTTTATTTTGGGGTCGGGTAGCACATAAATTGTTTTACGCGCGTGAAGAGTTTGGGACACGCGCGTTTTTGTTTGAGCGGCATAGCCGCGAAAGGAAAGAAATCACTTATAATTGATTGGTAAGGGCTGTAACAAGCCCGGCGCTCCAAGATAGGTCCAGTTCTTCTGTCATCTCTTGGGAATTTTCGAAATCTTTTTCAAACAGACGGGTTACCAGGTCTTGCACGAAAACAGGGTCGCTGATAGCCAGGCTCATCTCCCGGTTTACGTACAAGCTCATTTTGTCAAAATTGGCCGATCCCACAACTGCCCAACCATCATACAAGGCAGCTTTCACATGGCTCATGCCTTTATAAAAATAGACCCGCACCCCGTTGGCAAACAACCGGTTTGCCATATATCGGTTATTGGCATCCATAATCGCCACGTCGTTTTCTCCGGGTAAAATAACCCGCACATCCACCCCACGTCCACGGGCTTCTATTAAGTCGCGCACAATGCGGTCGTCCGAAAAATAGGCATTTTGAACATAAATACGTCTTTTTGCACGACGGATTGCTTCGCGCTGGGCAGCAAAAATTTCACTCTCGTGCGGTTTGGTGTACATCAGACGCACATCAATCATATCCTCAGTAGGACGATTTACTTCGCGCTGTTTTTTACTAAAGAGTTTGCGATAACCAGCCGAATAGTCACCCCCCCAACCTGTAAACGACCAATTTTGATAAAAGTTTTTAACCAGCCGTCCCACCACCGGGCCTTCCAACCTAACCATCATGTCATGCCACGTATAGCGATATTCTTCGCCAATATTCATTCCGCCGGTAAAGGCAATTTTCCGGTCAATAATATACACCTTGCTGTGGTCAAATGTACTCCAGGGGTTTAGATGCGTCCGTGCTTTTGCAGGCGATTTACGCCTCAAATAAGAAGTAATATATTTGGGCATCACAAAATCTTCCAACGGGGTTAATTCCGGATTTTTGCTCGAGTTAAGCACCGTGTTTAATTCATCCACAATCAACCGCACATCAATTCCTTCTGCCGCACGGCGCTTCATTAAATCGGCAATCATCAGGCCGTAAGGATCTGTCATAAAAATATAGACCGTTGTAAAAATACTTTCCTGGGCCCGTTGCATTGCCAGCATCCAATCTGCAAAGAACTCTTCCCCATCGATGAGCAATTTTACTTTTGCCTTGTATGTTTGCTTATTGATGTGTTTATCCAGCCACCGATTAAACGCATTTATATCCATTTGTCCAGCATCCGCACGCAAGGGAGGAACCTGCTTTAAATTTCTCAAAGCGGGGCCAAAAGAACTATACAAGCTGGAAGTGGTTACCGCCAGCAACCGATGGGCCGTAGTAAACGGAGCTTTAAGCGTTCCCCACAAGTGGCTCTTAATTAAAAACGAATAAATAAAGGAAGCCGAAAAGCCCAATTTAGTCATTTCCTTTTTTACTTGATAATATTGCGGCAGCTGCAAACGAATGGTTTGTTTTTGCACCGTATCTACATACAGAAAAGGGGAAAGAGCAATGTTTTCTAACGGGATAAGAAAACGAGTCCCGGGCTGATTGTTTTTTGCGGAGGATTGTTCTAAACTTTGATACACCAACTGATTAAATCGATCCGCCGCGATCCGATCCGTAATTGTTACATCCGCCGGGGCTTGATTTAAAAGAGCCAGTCCCACAGTACCATCTTCCTGCCGATATAACACGGTCTGCACATTATATACCATCAAAATGACTCCGGTTTGAGGTTGAGAAGGGGCTAATTTTTCAATTTCTCTTCTTAAAGCACCTTGCCATTTTTCGTCACTAACCAGTACCGCAAGGCGCCCCTTCTTGGGGGGCTCTTGCCCTTGAATTGCCAGCTGTGCAATATTTTCCCCGGCTATTTGTTTGGTTTTATCTAACCCCGCTGACAACCACAAAGGTTTTTCTTCTAATTGATAACGAATATACAGGGTTTTGCCTTGTACAAATGTATTTTGCGGGACTAATTCATGCGAAGACACCCGTGAGAAAGTATCATGCGGATACGGCACATGGGAACAGGCCGCCAGTAACACAGTCACAACCCCCATGAATATACTTCTTCCAAAAAATTCATTTTTCCGCATGATCTCTATTATAACAAATACGCTTTGCACTACGGTTTTTACAAAAAAAGAACCTCCCCCGGCAAAGGGGAGGTATAATTAAAACTCATTGCTTATTTTACCAGTTTATCAATCTCTTCACTTACCATTTCATACATATCCGGACGGTATCCTTCCCACACATTTACAACTTGTTGTTTGTTATTAAATAAAATAGTGTGCGGTAGACCTTGTACTCCCAGCCCTTCGGCCATTTCGGATGCATCATAAATAGCTTTGCCAGTAAATCCATTGGCCTTCATGGCTTCTGCTACCGGTTCCGGAGCGCCATCCATAAACGCGCCTACAATTTCAACTTGGTCGCCATATTTTTCCTTTAGAGCGGTTACAGCGGGCATCGTTTTTTTGCACCAGGGACACCAAGACCCCATAAAAACCACCAACATGGGCTTACCCTTATAATCATCACTTTGCCACAAAATTGCTTTATTCCCTACTACCGGCAATGCGACCGACTCTAAAGTAACGGGCGGTTCCGGCAATCTGGGGAAACACGCCGCTACAAACAAACATACGCCTAACAAAGCCAATATTTTTTTCATAACTTCTCCTTATTTTAATAGTTCCCTCGCGGGTCTATATATGATAGAATACAAAAGATGGGTAAATTTATCAACACTTTAGCTGGTTTTTTGGGTGAACGCGTAGATATATTAATTATGCCACGCAAACGAGCCAGCATCAAATTCAAGGTCCGTCGCTTTACCATTTGGGTGGTAGTGGCGGTATGGCTATTGATAACCGGGGCAGCCTTGCTGTTCTTTGTTCGAGGTTATGATTACAATATGCTTAAAACAGATAATAATTTGATGCATATTAAAATGCAACTCATTGCCGATGAATTAGAGCGCGGCCGCAAATATATCAATCTCACTCACACCACCGACACCCAAATGCGCCAAATGTTGGGAATGCCGACCAGCAAATTAGCCAAGTTGCCTAAAGAATGGGAAGAAGCCAAGGCCAAAGAAGACCAACGCGCAAAAAAACTTTTTTCAACTAATTTCAAAGATATACAGGTGGAAGATTTTGAAGAATATGTAGACGAATTGGAAGATAGTGCCAAAACGCGTTTGGCCAGTTTTCAGGAGATAGCTTGGTATTTTGCCAATCAAAAAGAGGGCCTAAACTCCACTCCCTCCATCCGGCCGTCCAACGCGCAAATCAGCTCCGGATATGGATACCGGTTGGATCCTTTTGGCAGGCGCACTTCCAAGAAACATAACGGAATAGATTTTGCAGGGAAACCGGACAGTCCCATTTTTGTGACGGCAGACGGAGTAGTACGTCATGCGGGATGGGTTCCAAGTTTTGGCCAAGCCATTTTAGTGGACCACGGGTTTGGCTACTCCACATTGTATGCACATACGACGGGAGTTCAGGTCAAAGCAGGAGACGTAGTCAAACGGGGCGATAAAATTGCTACAATGGGTTCTAGTGGGTATTCCACCGGAACGCATTTGCATTACGAAGTATGGAAGAACGGGCAACCCGTCAATCCCCGCAACTATTTTAACTAATTTTAGGAGGAATGTATGGGATTTTTGAAAAAAGATTCTGATTTTTCTTCCGGTGAGCATTTTTCCGTCGTAAGCGCGGAATGTTACTTTCAGGGAACTTTAAACGTGCAAGGTTCTCTGCGGGTGGATGGCACACTGGAAGGTTCTGTTGATAATGCCCGCCACGTCATTGTAGGAGACGGGGGCAAAATTGTAGGAGATGTTACCGCCGAAATTGTAGTTTGCGGGGGCGCCATTGAAGGAAATGTTTGTGCGGATATGCTGGAGCTGTTGAGCAAAGCTTCCATTCAGGGCGATATTCGCGCTAAAAAAATGATCGTAGAAGAAGGAAGCAGCATTGATGGACATTGCACCATTGGCGATCCTTCTGCTGCTGTAGAAGAAAACAATTAATTACGGAGTAAAATTTATGATTTCGTTTCTCATTAAACATAAAAAATCTATCTTAATCATTACTTTATTTTTCTTTTTAGGAAGTATCGCTTATTTAGGGCTAAGTGCCTATTCCCGCAGTAACTATAGTTTGTCTGCCGCGCAGGTAGGAAACAAAACAATCTCCACCCGTGAAGTGTACCGTTTAGCTGATCAACGTGCCAATCAATTGCGCAATCAGGGTATTGATGTAAACGAAGACATGTTTGAAATTTTACAACAACAGGTTTTATCCTCGTTGGTAAGTGAAGAAATTTTAAATCAAGCAGCCCACAAAGCCGGTTTACATGTGGCAGATTATGAAATAGCTTATGATATTCAAACATCCCCCTGGTTTGCGCCGAATGGGAAGTTTGACAAAACTCAATATGAACAGGCCATTCGCGCTGCTTTTCACAAAACACCCGCTGAATATGAAGAGCAACTCCGCCGTGACAAATTGGCCAACCGTTTCCGCCAAACGCTTTATTCCTTTTATAAAATTACACCACAAGAACTTAAATGGTCTTACCAGACCCAGCATGGAAACTTAAACGATTACGATGGAAACAAAGCAGATTTTGCCGCAGCTGTAATGGAAAGTAAAATGGAAACTGCGCAAAATGCTTTTTTTGATGACTTTAACAATACGGTAAAAGTACAGGGATTTCTTAAATAAACGCATATGAATAAAAACGAAGTGCTTGTAATTGGGTCTGTAGCTTTTGACACCATTGAAAATGCCAATGGCCGTGCCGAACATGTATTGGGAGGGGCCGCCAGCTACGCTTCCATATGCGCCAGCTATTTTGCACAGCCCGAAATAGTAGCTGTGGTAGGCACCGATTTTACTGCCCAATATCGTGAACCTTTTATCCGCCGGGGTATCAATTTAGCCGGATTAGAAGTGAAAGATGGATTAACCTTTCACTGGGGTGGAAGTTACGATGCTGATTTTAATACTGCTTTCACCAAATTTACGGATTTAAACGTATTTAAAGACTTTAAGCCCGTGCTTTCCAAAGAACAACAAAATGCCAAAGCTGTTTTCTTGGCAAACATTGACCCGGAATTACAATTATCGGTTCTGAAACAGGTTAAAAATCCCCGCTTGGTAGCCTGTGATACAATGAATTACTGGATTTCTTCGAAAAAAGAAACGCTTCTAAAAGTAATCAAACAAATTGATGTACTGTTCTTAAATGAAAATGAAGCCCGTTTATTAACCGGCAAGTACAATTTAATTCAGGCCGGTAAATGGCTACTGGGTAAAGGGGTTAAATACGCCATTATCAAATTAGGTTCCAACGGTTCCATGTTGGTAAGTCATAAAGGCATTGCACAGCTCCCCCCTTATATTTTAGAGCATGTGCACGACACCACCGGTGCAGGAGATACCTTTGGCGGCGGATTTACCGGCTATTTAGCCAGTTTAAAAAGTTGGAACAATTTAAATGCTATTAAGCGCGCCATGATGATTGGCAACGTGATGGCCTCGTTTACCATTGAATCGTTTAGCGTGGAACGTTTGGCCAGCTTAACCCCGGCCATTATCAACAAACGCCTCAAAGAATATACCGATATGCTCCGGTTCGATTGAAAACGCAGGTACTACTGATGTGTTAGAATTGACCCGCTATTTGCGGGTCTTCCATACATAAATACACAACACTACACGGGAAGGTTCTGCGTAAGAGCGGAACGAGAAATCGATACGCTTCTAAGCGTTGTTGATCTGCGTAACGCATTTTGCCATCGAAATCCAGCAAAAATTCGCCATCTAAAATAGTATTTTGGGTAAAGCGGTTTTCCACTACTTTTTTAAGTTCACGGCTAAAGCGCAACGTACCCACACTAATCCAAGCTATTTTATCATGAGGAAGAATATCCGCCATTTCTTGCACGGTACGAGCATAATCTTGTTGATATCTGTCATAAATCACAACCGGATCAAAATGAAATCCTAGCCGGTACCCAGCTTTTGCCACTTCACAAGCGGCTTTCAAGCGTTCTGGCAATGACGGCGTAAAATGTTCCACGTGTTGAATAATAGGGGACGCATTTACCGACCAAGAAACCACCACATTTTCGCACCCGCCGATTTGCAATAATCCGTCTATATTTACACTTTTAGTTTTAAACTCAAATTGCAAATGGGGCCGGGCACGAAAGAAAGGGATCAATTGCGAAGAATATTGGGTAATGTCATCAAATACCAGGGAATCCGTAAATTCGCCGCTTCCAATGCGTGGACGATCAAAAGGCCCCGCACGAAAGGAAGTCAGGTCTATTTTCGAAAGAAAATCGGATACATTGCTAGGCCATAAAATCGCATGCAAGTTTTGATATTGTTGCAAAAAACAATATTCGCACTCAAAGCGGCATCCAAAGCCCAAATTAATCAAATTATACCCGCACCCGGCCGACCCACAACTGCATGGGCAAGGTTTGAGAAAATCATATTTTTCTTTGTGGATAAACAGCGTATCCAACCGTTGGGAAAAATTTGCACTTCCCACTTGTGTTTTTCCATCTGTTTCGCAAAATTTTGCTTGCGGGAAAACCTGTCTAACACGTTGTGCTAAAGGAGAATTTTCGGCATCGCGCTCAATGTAAATAGTTTTAGGATAAAACGGTCGTTGGGTTAAATCCGCCGGCTGGTAAGCATTTAAATCTAATTTTGGCAAGTAGAACTGGTCCCGGCGAGCTGTTTTAAAATTGACGGGATAGCGACGCTGTAGTAGTAATTTTTTAGCACGCTCAAATGTTAAGTTAGGTTGAGCCCGTAAAATATCCGCAGCAGGCAGTTTGTCTCGTTTTTGAATTTCATAAAATAAACGGACAAGTTCCCGCAATTTGTTAATCCCCACTTTGGGAAGCAACTGTGTGATATAAGCTTCTATTTGAGCAAGTTGCATATTTCCTCCGTACTCAACTCCACCTGTGCGGCTTGTGCGTTTTGAAACACTTGTGCTTCCTGGCGTGCCCCTGCCAACACAGATGTAACCCCCGGTTGGGCCAATACCCACGCCAATGCCACCTGAGCTGGGGCCACTTGTTTTTGGCAGGCCAACTGTTTTATTTTTTCTACCCTCGTTTGGGCTTGCTTATACGCATCCGCCCGATAACACTTATAAAAATAATTGCGCGCATCTGCCCGGCGAAAATTTGGTTCTTGCTTGTATTTGCCGCTTAAAATTCCACCACATAGCGGACCGTATGCAAAGAAACCCAAATGATACTGCCGGCAAACATTTAACAAAAACGCCTTGTGTGGGTGCAGGAGGGATAGTTCATCTTGCACACAACTAATAACCCCCGTTGCGGCTATTTGCGCAAGTACATCATGTGCCACATTACACACCCCAATGTAACGGATTTTACCTTGTGCTCGCAGCTGCTCAAGCGTCCGCAAGACTTCCTGCCAGGCAACCTGTGGGTCTAAATAATGAATCCAATACAAATCTATACAGTTTGTTTTGAGCTTTTTAAGGGAAGTTTCTAACTGAGAAACAATCGTGGCGGGGCGTAAATCGTGATCGGTCCACGAGCCATTTTTAACAAGGCCACACTTAGTAGATAACAAGAATTTGTTTCTTTTTCCCGCTAATGCCCGGCCCAGGAATTCTTCACTCTGTCCATAAACAGGGGCAGTATCTACTACATTAATGCCCACGTCCACAGCGGCATCCACTGTGCGCTGTGCATCCTGTAAAGATGAGTTACCCCAATCGTAACCACCACCCAAAGCCCAAGTTCCCAGCCCTACGGCTGAAATTTGTAGGCCCGTGTTTCCCAGGTTACGATATTGCATATTACCAAAGTCCGTTTTCTGCCATAAAACAAGCATTCACGGCTTTTATTCCAGCGGCCGTGGCAACCACAAATGCGCTATCCTCCTGCGCACCAGGTTGGAACCAAACTTCTTTGACTCCTTTGGCTTTGCATTGTTCCACTGCGCTTAATGCAACGCTGGGAGGAATCACTAAAATGGCCACGTCCACATCGCCGGATACATCTGCCAAAGAGGCATACAAGGGCTGTCCATCCACTTTTCCCCCTTTGGGGTTAATGCCTACCACGCGAAAACCGCGTTCAACAAGTGTATGAAAAATTTTATAGCCGTATTTTGTTTCATTTTCAGAAACTCCAAACACGGCTATAACTTTATTTTGATATGAGTGATTAAGCATTCGGGATTCCAAAATTATTGCCCATTGCTTGGGCAGCCATCATTTGGCAATCACGGATCCCTTTGTTGAAGGCAGCCTTAATATCTTCGTTTAATTCGGCTTCAGTTGCATTTTTATAGGAGGGATCCACTTTTACTTCTTTGATTTCCATAGAGCCATTTAAAGTAATTTCAACTAAATGTTTGGGGCCCTCTGCCTTGATGACCATGGCATCCAGCCGTTTTTTCATTTCTTCCATTTGACCTTTTAATTTCCACAAATCTTTCAACTGTCCCAATTTATCCAACATAACCTCACCTCTTCTATTTTCTTATATTGTAACTTTTATAGATCTATTGCCGCAAATGTGCGTAAAAATATGGAACTGACACGGATTTCTCTGCCAGGAAATATTTTGCGGGCGGCATCCCGATAAGCGGTTAATTGAGCGGCATATTTTTGAGCAAACAAAGTGGCCTCTTGCCCCGGCTCCACTTGATCTGTTTTGTAATCCACCACCCACAATGTTCCGTCGGTGCATTCAAACACCGCGTCTATAATCCCGCGTTGCAAGGTATGGTTGGCTGTGGGCACCACAAATGGCATTTCGGTGGCTTGTAAGCGGCAAGCCGTCAAGCTCCTGTACAATGCAGAAGACACAAACGGAGTTAATAACGCAGCAGCTTGCTCTGCACGGGACGTTGCATTGGCCCGTTTAGCCCCCCACGCGCATGCTTCTTGTACGGACAGATGCGGAGTTTGGAATAATTTTTCCAAGGCATAATGGCAAATAGTCCCCAGTTCCGCACCTTGATACTGTGCCTGTGTATGCACTCCTCCCTCCAATTGGCTGGGAGTCTGCTCTTTACCTTGCAATAATTGAGCTTCATACTGTTTTAAACGGGCTTCATACGCAGGTTTCCACTGTTCAATCTCTTTCAAATCATCTTGTACAGAGTCAAAACCCGCATGCTGATAAATAAACTGCCGCGGCTCTTGATACGGATAATAGCTTACAGGTACTTGCACACTGGAACAACTGCATTGATGTTGTTTTCCATCTGGCCACAGCCCCACTGCCGAAAATGGGACAACGGCCTTGGTTGCTTTTTCCCGGTTATCCGCCACCAGCACCATTTTTTCTTTGGCACGCGTTAATGCTACATACAATACCCGCACTTCTTCGCATCGTCCGTGCTTTTTTTGCTCTTCCTCTAAAAAAGCTAAATTCATATCACACAAAGAACCGGCACGCAGCCCATACATGTTGTATTGCCAAGAAAACAAATGAGAAGGCGGATTAGCAGCATTTCCGGTTTCTTTGCGCGATAAATCGGCCAACAGCACTACAGGGAATTCTAGCCCCTTAGACTTATGCACCGTTAGTAGGGATACGGCATCGGTTGTTTCATCTGCCGGGGGAATCACCCAATCCGAAGGATTATCCAGTTGTGCCTGAAAATCCGTCAAAAAAGACGTGAGGGATACATTGCGCTGATTTTGATATTGTTCTACCAGCCCTATAAATTGTTGCAAGTAAGCCAACGAGCGCTCTCCATCATAAGATGCCATGCACGTTTCCGGTAGAAAGGTTTGATCAATCACTTGTTCCACAAGTTCTTTTAGCGAAACACGTCCCGCCAAATGTGCAAAGCGCCTAATTTGTTGTGCGCAATGAGCGGTCTGCGGTATCTTTAACAGCTCCTCCATCTTTAGCTTTTGTTGGGAGGCAATATCATACAATTGTTTATCGGTAAGTCCCCCAAAAGGGCTACGCAATACACCGGCCAAAGCAATTTTATCTTCCGGATCGGCCACTGCTTGCAAAAATAATACCAAATCGTTTATTTCCTGCTTATGAAAAAAATCTTTATCGGTTTCTGTAATAAAAGGAATGTTATAGCGTCTAAATGCATCGGTATAAATCCGCGTGCGCGTACCTACCCGGGTTAACAGAGCAATATCTCCATACGCAAGCGGCCGCCCATCCTTTAGCAACAACTTCCCCACGTTATCACACACCCAGCGTGCAATTTGTTCTGCTTGGTTGTGCCGGCAATCATCCGCTTTTGCTTTTTCAATTCCTTGCGTATTTACAAGTAGCCACTCAGCAGAGGAAGGGCTATCGGGTTTGGATGCAAAAATTGGAACATATGCCGGCTGAAATGCAGGCTCTTGCACCATGGCATGGGCACAGACCTCATTTGCCAGGGCGACAATCTGTGGAGAGCTGCGAAAATTCTTTTGCAAGAAACATTTTCGTCCACCCTGTTTTAAGATTAATTCCGTAAATAGTTCATAAGCGGTAATATCCGCTCCGCGGAAGCGGTAAATAGATTGTTTAGGATCCCCCACCACAATTAATTTCCCCGGCAAAAGACGCACCTCTTGCCAACGGGATGCCGTGCCAGGTTTTTCTTCCGCTAAAAACAGCAATAATTCCCCTTGTACAGGATCTGTATCTTGAAACTCATCAATAAACAAAATATCAAATCTTTCTTTTAGCAACCGTCTAACATACAAATTCTGTTGCAACAAATTACGCGTTTTGATAATTAAATCATCAAAACTAAGCACGCCTTCCTGTTCATACAGATCCCGCACTTCCTGCGCCAACGGGCTTACAAGCGTGTAAGCTTTCAAGAACAATTGTTGATTTTCGGGCGTAACTTTTTGGGCAAAATTTATAAGAGCGCGGGCTTCTTCCATTTCGTCACTACTCCAGCCCTTGCAAACAGTACTGGATAAGGTAGGGCAAGGTTCTTGCAAAGCGGGGATTATTTTCCCCTCTAAAAAAGCTTGCGTACGCTTGAAAGATTGCTGTGCCCAGCTTAGCGCCCTTTCTAATGCGCGAGGTTTTTGGTTTTCCGGCAGGTGCTGGGTGGACCATTGTTGGGCTTGCGCGGATTTTTGAGCACAAATACCCGCCAACATATCCCGGTGACTGTAATAATCATATTCTACTGGTTTTAAGGCGGCTACTTCTTGTGCAAATATCTTTAAATCCTCCAAAGAAAGCACCTCCAGCACTTCTTTCCATAACAGAGCTTGTGGAGCCCGCGCGCCTAGTTGTTCGTCCAAGAAACGATTCCAACGTTCTTCGAATAATTGGGCAGCTTTTTGCCCGGCATCAATTTGTGCCAGAGGAGAAAGGCCCGCCTCCAGCGGAAACATTTTTAGAATTTCAGCGCAAAAACTGTGAATAGTGCCAATGGCGGCCCGGTCCAAACGGGCAAGAGCTGTCTGCGCGCGCTCAATCAAGTCCTCATTAGAAACAGAAAAATGCTCACGTAGCAGGCGCAACGTCTTATATTTTTTCTCTGTTTGGTAGGACTGCGGCGCGGGCGAGGTTAATTTTTCTTCTTGTATTAAGCCAATGAGTTCTTGCAATTTAAAAATAAAACGAGTTTTTATTTCCGCTGCGGCTTTATCGGTAAATGTCAGCGCCACCACTTTTTCAACAGGTATATTTTGTGCCAATACGCACAGGCATAACCGGTCAATCAACAGGGTGGTTTTCCCCGTACCGGCGCCTGCCTCTACTACTAAGTTTACACCGGTCAATGTGAGTGTGCGTTTGCGGTCTTCATGCATCATAATGCTTAGCCTCCTCTAACGACTTATATAATGCACTGCGCTGCGCACGCAATAACGGTTTAAAAGCATCTTTGCGACACAGTAGCTTGTATGGACAATACGTGCAAACTTCACCGGGGCAAATAAAGAATTGGCCTGTTTTAATAAAATCCGTCAATTGCACCAAAAAAGAAATAGCCCGCGGTGCTATGGCCGCATATTGCTCTGCCGACAGGTCCCGTTTGCTATACGGATCGATAGAAAGCAAACAAGAACCCGCCGTTTTATAATCCTTCCATTCTTTTACGTGTTGGGCCATTAAAATATACATAACCGGCTGAAATACCAGGCGGGTAAAAAAATCTTTGGCTAAATTAGTAGTTCCTTTACGGGTGGATTTATAATCAGCAATACGAAATTGTTTGTTATCTTCATCCACATCCATACGGTCAATAAACCCCCGCAAGCGCATAGGCATTGCCTTTGTCTCTTCGGTTACCACTTCCTGTTCAAAATAGCGGGGGACGAATTTCCCCAATTCTTTTACATCATTAACGGCAAAATCGCACAATTTTTGATGCATATTTTCTAGGATAATTTCCCATATTACGGGATAAATACCAAAAATCCGATAGGAACTTTGGTTATAATGACGGTCGACCGTTTGATGCATAACTTGCGCTACTCCCTGATCAAACAGATTTTTCAGCCATCCTTTTTTTACTAATTCCTGGTAAAATTCGTTTAAAATTTCGTGATAGGCCGTTCCCTGAACGTTGGCAGCTAATCCTTGACGGCTTGCCGGCTCTTCGGGCTCACCCAGTTGCAAGGCGTGATGGAAGTAATACTTCATAGGGCAAGCACCCAATTCCTGCAAAGCCGAGGGAGAAAATCCTCTTTTATTTTCACGCTCAAAAAGAGATTCCCCTTGTGAGATCACGCCATCATAAGCCCCCAGCCCTCCTATTTTGCCAAGCGTATAAGCTGCCATCAATTGTTGCTTTCTTTCGTCGGTTAGCAATTCTGCTTTTTGATATCCTGCCTGAGGATTTGGGCTTAAAATCACCCGATAAGATAATTCTTTGGGCGTGAGCAAGTGCATGTCGCACTGTCGCACACGCTCCAGCAAACGCCCACTGACCCGTGGGGCATTTGCTGCGTGTAAATTTAGTTCACACACGCGGGCCAGCTCCGCCAAATACACAGAAGGAACCGCCGGTTTGCCAGCCGCATCATATCGATGATATAGTACATATAATTTTTCTGTGGCCGCTGTTACCGCATTATAAAATAACAATTTTTCTTCGTCGGCCCGCTCCAAACTGGCATTTATCCAATATCCCAATGTATCACGCAACTGGTAGCGGTAATAATCGCGCAGGATGGGGTCCTCGGGAGATACAATGGGAAATTCTTGATCGTTTATCCCCAACAAAAATACCGTTTTAAACGAAAGTCCACGCGCACGCACCGCATCAGTAACAGTAACGCCGTTTGCAACTGACTCCACTTCATTAAAAGTAAGGCCGGAAATTGCTTGCGTGATCTCAGGTAGCAGTTCTTCCCCGCAACATTGCGCACGCACCGCTTGGTAAGTATTAATCTTTAAAATAGTTTCTCTAACGGCTTGATAAATCTCCGCATCTTTGCCTTCAAATGCGTTTTGGTCCACATAAATATCCAAAAATTCCAACGCGTGTTGGGTTCCCTCACCCCACGCCTGAGACAGATTCAGTTGTGCTAGTTGCGCGTGCGCTGTTTCCACCCAAGAAAGAACTTCGCGCGGCGTACCGACAGTTTGTGCAAACAAATCTTTCCATTGGGCAACATCCCTGTTAACTAGCGAACGGTTTACACACCGGTGCCATGCCGCTTTGTTTTTTTCTTTAAAATAGGGAGAAGCCAAAACAGCCAGCACTCTCTCACGCGCAAAGCCGCAAGATTCCAACTCTAATAAATTTAAGCAGAAATTTCCCAGCGCATACTTATATAACGGATAAACAAACGAAGCATTTAACGGCAGGCAATTTTCCCGGAACACACGGCGGATTTCATCTTGATACGGGGTTATGGTCCGCGCTACAATGGCCATATCCGCCAACGGATGCCCGGCTTGTAACCGTTTACGGATTTCTTTGGCCACAAAAAAAATACTTCCTTTGATATCCGGAGTGCTGACAATCTCTACATGTTGAGAAGGAGCACTGCCCGTAGCGGCAAACAAATGGCGTGCACTTGCCGCCAACGCAGTTTGAGTGGGAACATTTGCATCCTGCGCTCCGGGAGAACTGAGCCAATTGCTCTCAAAAAATTTTCGGGCAAAAGCATACGCGGGATGCTTTTCATAGGGGGCAAAAACCGTCGTTTCATAACAGGAACGCACCCTATTAATTAACTCCAACTGCCTGCCGGGCATATCATAAAACCCATAGATTACAATGTGTGAAAAACTCTTTAAGTAAGAAGATGTTTCCACTTGGTTCAAGGCACGTTCAAAAGCAGTTTGATATGAACGATACCCGGGAATGCTATTTTCCCGCTCCAAGTAACGTTCATACACGTTTATTAGCCAAGCAAAGCGGCCCCCATCTTGTTCCAGCACATAATCCGGCATACTGAGAATATGTTCTTTCAATACCGCCGGGTCGGCTAGGGAGTCTGTTAAATCGCGCAAAGAACTTTTAACGGCTTGTACAAACCCGCGGGAAAGCGCATAGCGATTAAGCCCAGGTTCACTTAAAATTTCTTTGATTAAAAAATCACGCACGTGATCCTGCGGCAGCAAAGGACCCGTTTGGCCGGGGGCTTCTTGGTCCAAATATTCCACCAGTGCACCGCCCGTTATAAAATGCATATTGGCTAGCAGCCCCAATTCTTGCGCCAAGCGCGTTTGCAAACGCTGGCTAACCCAAGAAGAGGCACACACAACCAACCATTTATCCACCGCATTTGCACGATTTTCACGCACAAAACGGACAAAACGGTTTTCAAGAGCAGGATAATGGGCGTAATATAACTTCATAAAAAAGCGAAAAATAGTAAAATAGAAGTACTTGTTTTCATTATCGCATTTTAAGCAAGCATAAATCAAACTATATTGGAGCCGCCCATATGACTATTTTTGATGCCGTACTATTAGGACTGGTACAATCCTTTGGTGAGTTTTTGCCTATCTCCAGTTCTGCCCATTTGGTCCTAGTCCCTTATCTGCGCGGGCAAGTTTATCAGGGCATTGCATTTGATGTTATGCTACACGCCGCTACATTACTAGCGGTATTGATTTATTTTTATAAGGACTGGCTTGTATTGATCCAAAAGGGACTAACCGCCCCCAAATCTCCCCAAGGAAGAATGTTGTGGTACTTGGCAGCGGCTACATTACCGGCGGCAATTGCCGGGGTACTATTTAATGATTGGGCCGAAACTACATTTCGCAACCCGCTTATGATAGCAACGTGTTTAATCGTTTTTGCTGGTTTACTATGGCTGGCAGACCGGCAATCCGGCACCCAGCATGGAGATCCGAATATTTATACGGTCCCTTTTAGTACCGTTTTATTAATTGGTGTGGCCCAAGCTCTAGCGATTATGCCAGGGGTATCGCGTAGCGGAATTACTATTACGGCAGCACTATTTTTAGGTCTTTCCCGCCCAGCCGCTGCACGCATTTCTTTTCTACTATCCACCCCCATTATTGCTGGTGCCGCACTTTTGGAATGCACAAAGTTAACCGCTGCCGATTTCACAACCCCGTTATATGTGGGATTTATAAGTGCTTTTTTGGGTGGTCTATTGGTGATTGGCGGCCTCATGCGCTATATCAAAACACATAGCTTTGATGTTTTTGTGTATTACAGATGGCTTCTAGGTGCCGCTATTATAATTTTTTATTTCTGGAAGCATTAATAAATCAGCCGGGCGATCGATTAAATAAGCCGGTTCATACGTACGCAGCAACTCACGAGTACGAAATCCCCACGTTACGGCACACGCTTTAACCCCGGCATTACGGGCAGTTTGCATATCCACATCACTATCCCCCACATACACACAAAACGCTGGGTTTTCCTGTGCAGTAGCCAAAATATCCTGTACGATTTGCGGATGCGGTTTAACGGGGATGTTGTCACGCTGCCCTAACACGGCTGAAAAATGAATAGATGGGAAAAAATGTTCAACCAGCCATTGTGTGGCCCGCTGATATTTATTAGAAGCTACCGCCATTTTTATTTTGCGCATTTGCAAAGCTTGTAGCAAATCGCCAATTCCAACATAGGGACATGTACGGTCAGCCAAGTGAGCATCATAATAAGTAAAAAATGCTTCATGCATGCGGGATAGAAGCGCCGGGTCGTGCTCCACTTTTGGCAGCGCTCTTTCCAACAATTTGGACACACCGTTTCCTACAAATTGACGACATTGCTCCACACTGCGTGTTGGCAAATTACAAGCGGACAAAGCCGCGTTGGCCGCTGAGGCCAAATCATCAATGGTATTGAGCAGAGTTCCATCCAAATCAAAAATGACAAGCATAAAAACGCACGAAAATCTTTACTGATCCGGGCATGCCAGCACATGCAGATAGGCCTGTGCAATACATGCTAATGTGTCGCTGGCAAGCACACTGTATGTGCTTTTTGACTGGGCCGCTAATTCACCTGCCAGACCATGTATATAGACCGCACAGGCCGTTGCTTGATAGGCCGTGCGAACCGAAAAACCTGCTCTCGTACCCAGTTGTGCCCACAAGCCCGCAATCAACCCACTTAACACATCTCCGGAACCGCCCTTGGCAAGCGCTACCGTCCCTGTGGTATTTTGTAATGTTACAATCCCGTCTTGGCTGGGGGCAGAAACCAAACTGCCCGCCCCTTTAAATACTGCCACGGCTCCCGTAAGTTCTACGAGCTTTTCCACTTGATACAGGCGTGCTTCCTCGTCCGTAGCAATTGGTTCCCCTAACAAGCGGGCCATTTCCTGTGCATGCGGTGTAAAAATAGCGGGGCGTTCTTTGGGCCACTTTGTATGCCAAGCCGTTTGGCCGGACAACGCATTTAATCCATCCGCATCAACTAATAAAGGCAAAGCACATCCTGCCAACAAAGAAGGCAACAAGGCGCTGCTACCCATCCCGGGGCCGGCAACGACTAAAGAAGGTTTATAGCGTTTACACAAATCCGGGAACAATTCCCAGGCGCTCGCCTCAATTTCTCCGTTTTCATCTTCGGGAAGTGCAAGGGTAATGGCTTCCGGCAAAGATGCCGCAAAGGAAGGTTGCATGCTAGCGGGTAAAGCCCAAAACACTAAACCGGCACCGCTCATGAGCGCGCTTTTAGCGCAAAGGTACCCCGCCCCACACATAGACCGGGACCCCGCAACCACTAAAACTCTGCCGAAATTTCCTTTGTGAGCGGCCAAAGGACGCGGCGCAAGCCACTGCTTTACTTGCGCAGGTGTAATTGTATGCACAAAAACCTCCCGGGTTATTCGACCGTCACGCTCTTAGCTAAGTTGCGCGGCTGGTCGATATCACATCCCAAACGTTTTGCAATCCAGTAAGCTAAAATTTGGAGTGGAACTACGTTTAAAATTGGCTGCAACAAAGTATTTGTTTGTGGTACTACAAACACTTTATCCGCTACGTCTTTGGCTTGCTTCTCACCGCTTTTGGTGGTGATTGCCACCACATAGGCCCCGCGGGCACGGCATTCTTGGCAGGCAGAGAGCATTTTTTCAAACAATTCACCCGCCGGCATCAGCATAAAAACCGGAGTTCCCTTATCAATAACGGAAATGGGCCCATGTTTAATTTCACCAGCCGCAAATCCTTCTGCACTACGATAAGAAACTTCTTTGAGTTTAAGTGCTCCTTCCAATGCGATAGGGAAATTAACGTTTCTTCCTAAGAAAATGAACCGATCTGCTTTATAGATTTTTCGAGTTAAATGACGCACATCGTATTCCATTTTAACGGTTTGCGCCATATCTTTAGGTAAGCGGGCCAATTCCTTGGCATATTTATTAAATTCGGCCTCGCTGGTATGTCCGTTCGATTTACCTAAACAGGCCGCCAAAGCAAACAGAGAAGTAATTTGACTGGTAAATGCTTTGGTAGAGGCCACGCTGATCTCCGGCCCGCAGTGGGTAAAAAAGGTACTATCACACACACGAGTCAAAGTAGAACCCAATACATTGCAAATGGCCAATGTCTTGAACCCTAATTTTTGGGCTTTCTTAATAGCCCCGATGGTATCCGCCGTTTCACCGGATTGGCTGATAGCAATAGCAAGCGTGTTCGAAAAGGGCGGAATGGTGCGATATTTATATTCGCTAGCCAAATCAACACTGACGGGGATCCCGGCCAGTTGCTCCAAATAATATTTTCCGACCAAAGCCGCATGGTAGGCCGTGCCGCACGCAATTACATGAATATTTTTTAAGGAACGCATTGCCTTATCATCCATGCCTAAAATTTTCGAAAAATCATTTTGTGCCGTGCGCAAGGTATCTTCCAACGCTTGGGGCTGATCGTAAATCTCTTTGATCATAAAATGGGCATAGCCACCCTTTTCCGCCGTTTTTTGATCCCAAGAAATCTTAGTGGGTTTTACCTTTTTTTCTTTTCCGTTTACATCCAGAACGGTTACCTTGTCGGCATGCAAGATGACCATTTCGCCGTCTTCTAAAAATAGAGCTTTGTTAGTGTGCTGCAAGAAGGCAGGGACATCCGAAGCTAAAAAATTTTCTTTTTTGCCCAGCCCCACTACCAGCGGACTTTGTGTTTTTACACCCACCAACATTCCCGGCGTATGGGCCCATAAAACACCGATAGCAAAAGCTCCCGCAATTTCCGCGTTGGTTTTTTGTACGGCTTTAATTAGTTTTTCTTCGTTAGAAGAAGCCCGCGTGTGTTTTAGATTTTCTTCAATTAAATGGGCAATGACCTCTGTATCCGTTTCACTTTTAAATACATGCCCCAATTTTTGCAGTTTATCACGCAACGTCAAATAGTTTTCAATAATTCCGTTATGAACTACCACCAATTCGCCGGAACAATCCGTATGCGGATGCGAATTTTCTTCGCTAGGTTTGCCATGCGTAGCCCAACGGGTATGACCGATGCCGGTGGTTCCTTGCGGATTTGCCAACAGGGCGGCTTTTTCTAATTCCGCAACCTTTCCTACCGCCCGAACCGTTACAATTTTCCCTTCTTGCAAAATGGAAATTCCCGCAGAATCATATCCCCGATATTCCAATTTTTTGAGTCCGTCTATAATGTATGAGGTGCTGTTATTCTTTCCAACATATCCAATGATGCCACACATAGAAAGCTCCTAAAGCAAGTTCTTCATTTCTTCTACTGCGCTGGGCAACCCTGCAAAGAGTGAGCGTGTAATAATAGAAAACCCAATATTCATACAACTTATTCCACCCACATCCGCTACGGCCAGTACATTATGATAATCCAACCCATGGCCGGCATGTACTTGCATGCCCAATTCTTGTGCTAATAAAGCAGAAAGGGCCAATTCTTGCACTAATTTTTGAGATTGTTTGGCTGTTTTAGCTTCACTGTATTGCCGGGTACACAACTCCACAATATCTGCCCCCAAACGGGCGGCAACCCGCAAGTCCGCGGCTACAGGATCCACAAACAAACTGACTAAAATATGTTTTTTATGCAATTTTTCAATCATTTGAAATATACGTTTTTGTACACCGGGAGTAAATTTTAATCCACCCGTAGTGGTGACTTCGCCCGGCACTTCGGGAACAATGCACACACTGTGGGGCTTGCACTTTAAAACTACTTGTTCTGCAAAGTCCGTAGCTGCACATTCTACGTGAATTTTTTTAGGAAACAATTTGCATAACTGCACTACGTCTTTTTGTGTAATATGGCGTTGATCTTTGCGTAAATGTACCACTATAAAATCTGCACCGGCAGCCAAACAAATTGCTGCGGCATCTAAAGGATCCGGAAACGCCGATTGACGAGCTTGGCGCAAAGTAGCTACATGATCAATGTTAACACCTAGTTTCAAAGTCATTTAAGTACCTCCGTGGTTTGCTGATACAATTTTTCCACTTCATTTAGTACACGATTTACCATTTCCTCTTCTTGCCCTTCTACCAAAATACGTAATTTTGGCTCCGTCCCGCTGTAACGCACCACAATACGGCCTTTGCCGTTCATGGCTTGTTCCAACTGATTGACACCGGGCAAAAATCCCTTCAAAGTTTCCAGCGGAGGTTTAGCAGAAACCGGTACCGCCTTTAATTTGCTGGGATATTTTTTCCATTGGTCTAAAAACCAACTGGTGGGTTTTCCCGATTTTTTTACAAATTGCAAAAATTGAAGTGCGGAGAGAATTCCGTCCCCCGTATTGGCAAATTGACGGAAAATAATATGCCCGGACGTTTCCCCCCCTATAGAAAGGTTTCCCTTTTCCAGAGCTTCAGACACATATTTATCGCCAACGGTGGTAAGTTCCACGTCCACCCCATGTTCTTTTAAGTAGTTGATACAGCCCAAATTTGCCATAATAGTGAGGACCGCCTTGTTATGAAACAATGTTCCTTCGTTTTTCATACAAAGCGCGGAAGAGGCAATGATATTGTCCCCATCCAGTTGCCGCCCCTGTTCGTCGGAAGCAATAACGCGGTCAGCATCTCCGTCAAAACTGAAACCGGCAAATGCTTTTTCCCGTACGGTGAGCTGTTGCATAAATTCGGTATGAAGAGCTCCGATGTCTTTATTAATGTTAGTTCCGTTCGGCTTTGCACCGGTAACGGTTACATTCATTCCCAATCCGGCAAATACATTTGCCGCCACTTTGTAACTGGCGCCATTGGCGCAATCGAGCACCACTTTGGTCCCCTTTAACAGATTGGCATCTACGGTGGACATCAAAAATTTTTCATACTGTTTCACTAAAGAAAGATCTTCGATAAAAGAGCCCGTGGGCGCCGGGACCGAAGCTAAAGCATCCACTTGTGCTTCAATGGTGCGTTCCAATTCTTCGGGAAGTTTAGTGCCTTGATTTGTAAAAAATTTGATTCCATTAAACTCGGCCGGGTTGTGACTGGCAGAAATAACAATTCCGCACAAGCTATTGGTCTGCTTCACTAAATAAGCTACCGACGGAGTTGGCGAAATGCCGATACTAATCACATTGGCACCGCTGGCACGAATGCCTTTTTCTAACGCGGACAAAATCCAAGGACCGGACTCGCGCGAATCCTGTGCAATAATCACTTGAGGTTTTAAAGATGCGTTTTTTGTTTGTTGCTGTAATTCGCGCAAAGCAACGTATCCTAATTTAGTAATAAATTCATTTACTAACGGGAATTCCCCGGCAATTGCGCGAATTCCATCGGTCCCAAAATATTTTCCCATAGATCTTCCTTGGTGCAAAGCGTGTTGTCTTTTGTTATTCTTGCGGATTTGTATCAAACAGGTCCCCCTGTGTGGCCTGCGGCTTTTCCGGCAAAGAAGTTTTTGCTTCTTGGGCCAATTCATCGGCCGCTACTTGCGCAGATTCCGCCGGTTGAGGTTCCTGTTTCTTTAATCCCAAAATTTCATCAATCTCATTAGCTTCTACCACTTCTTTTTCCAACAACACAGCAACTAGTTTATCAAAAGCAGCGCGATGAGAATTAATAATTTCTTTGGCGCGGGCATAAGATGTTTTAATCAATTTCATGATTTCTTCATCGATTACCTTTGCCAACTCGGGTGAATAAGTAGTGTGGCGGGAAATATCACGCCCTAAAAATACTTCACTTTCTTCCCCGCCGGGTAAGGCAATGGGGCCCAACTTTTCACTCATTCCCAGTTCCATCACCATTTTGCGGGAATAGGCCATTGCTTTATTCAAATCATCACTGGCACCCGAAGTAATTTCACCAAAAACAATTTCTTCCGCCGCACGGCCCGCAAGCACAATGCAAATACGGTCCAATAGTTCCGATTTACTTACCAGGAATTTATCCTCAATCGGCAATTGCAATGTATATCCAAGGGCTTGCCCCCGCGGGATAATAGAAACTTTATGGACCGGGTCCGAATGGTCCGTCAAGCGAGCTACCAACGTGTGGCCCACTTCGTGCGCCGCAATCACTTGGAGCTCGTGCTTGGATATAATACGGCTTTTCTTTTGAGGGCCGGCTATTACTCTCTCAATTGCTTCATCCATATCGGCAGCTTCCACGGCCTCTTTATCTGCACGGGCAGCCAAAATGGCGGCTTCATTTACTACATTGGCAAGGTCCGCCCCCACAAAACCCGGAGTCCCCTTGGCAACCGTTTTCAAATCAACATCCGTGCCTAATTTTACTTTTTTGGCATGTACTTTTAAAATTTCCTCACGTCCTTTCAAATCGGGAGCGGGGACCGAAATATGTCGGTCAAAACGGCCCGGGCGCACCAATGCCGGGTCCAACACATCCGGGCGGTTGGTAGAGGCCATTAAAATAATACCTTGTTTGCTTTCAAAGCCGTCCAATTCGATGAGCAATTGGTTCAGGGTTTGTTCGCGTTCATCGTGCCCCCCGCCAATTCCCGCAAAACGGCGGCGGCCAACGGCATCCAACTCGTCAATAAAAATAATAGCTGGGGAGTTTTTTTTGGCTTGATCAAACAAATCGCGCACGCGGGCTGCACCTACCCCCACAAACATTTCCACAAATTCACTGGCTGAAGCCGAGAAAAAAGCCACGCCGGCTTCCCCGGCTACCGCCTTAGCCAGCAATGTTTTCCCCGTACCGGGAGCCCCGTACAATAAAACTCCTTTAGGTAATTTTCCCCCTAATTTTTGGAATTTTTTGGGGTTTTTAAGAAATTTAATAATATCTTGCAGTTCCTCTTTAGCTTCATCACACCCGGCCACGTCCTTAAAAGTAACGGTCTGCTGGGAAGGGTCCTGCATTTTAGCTTTACTGCGAGCAAAGCTCATAGCACTCTTACCGTCGCTACGTTGAGGACGCAAGAAAATAAACCACCATAAACCAATCAGCAAAACAATCCACAATACGTTAAATAAAATATTTCCGATCCAGCTATTGTCTTTTTCCGCCTTGAACTTAATTTTAGCCGCAGAAAGCTCTTTTACCAAATCCGGGTCCGCCATACGAACCGTTTTAAAAGGAACAAAGGTCCCCTCCGCGTTTTTATACATACCTGAAATTACTTCCGGAGCTACGGTTAAATCCGATACTTGGGCGGCGGCCACTTTTTCTTTAAATTCGGAATAATCCAGGGTATTTTGCTTCGCCCCCGAGCGGTTAAACAGCACAATCATCAGCACAAATACGGCAATCCAGCCTACAATTTGCCCAATAGAAATAATTTTACGATTGTTAGGACGTTTGGTATTTTTCATTGTTTTCTAAAAGCCCCTATATATGGTAAATTGCGGTATAACTCGTTATAGTCCAAGCCATAACCGATTACAAACTCATTGCCTACTTCAAAACCTACGTACTTAGGATGAATATCATTTTTGCGGTTGCACGGCTTATCCAGCAGACAGCAAACCTCCAAACTAGCCACGCCGCGGGATTTTAAATTGTCGAGTAAATATTGAAGTGTCAACCCCGTATCCACAATATCTTCCACCACAATTACATGGCGGTTTTTGATGCTTTCGCGCAAGTCGAGCATGGTACGTACTTGGCCCGTGCTGGAAGTACCCGAGTAGGAAGACAAACACATAAAATCCATTGTGCAATCCACGCTAATGTTTTTCATCAAATCGGCGTAAAACATAATACAACCGCGCAAAATACCTACAAAAAGCGGCATTTTACCGCGGTAATCGGCCGAAATTTGGCGGCCCAACTCTGCCACACGGGCAGCTAATTGTTCTTGCGAAAATAAAACACGGTCTAAAACGGGTGCTTCCGGCATAAGTCCTCCCATAGCTAGTATATAGATAGGATACCTTTTTTTAGAGGTAAACACAAGAACGCGTATTTAATCCTAGGTCCTGGGCCCAAAGGACAATAGGTCTTTGTACTCTAGAAAAAACCAAAACATTACTTATACTGAAGGCATAAGGAACCATTTATGCCTAAATTTTATACCTTTTTTATTCTATTTTTATTGGGCGTCACGCTTAATGCCCGCCCACTTAACCTAAACCAAGCGGTGGAGCGGGCCGTCAGCACGCGTACAGCACAAGCAGCAAAGAAAACGTACCCACAAGCCGTACTATTTACTTGTCAACCGCTGGATGAGGGTGGCTTTAATAGTCGTGCAATTAAGAAATATGAAGAACTAGCAGAATCTCTACAGCGACAACATCAACTGCTGGGCCTTTGCAGCAGCACCGAGCCACCCGAAGAAGAAGTGGACGACTTTGTAACCATCTGCCCAGGGGCAGAGACAATTGATTTTGAGAAAACTTTTTTCATCAAGGGTAAAGAAAAAAGCAAGGCATCGTTTTCCCCGCAAGAAAAAGCCCTTCTGCAGCAAATGCAACAGCTGGCATCCGATATTCGCATCGAAGACAGCATCAAGGAATACTATGACATTTATGTAAAATAGCGGGCGCCGTAAGTTAGCGGCCGAACAATTTGCCAATTTGTTTAATGTCCAGTTGGGCTAACACGGGACGGCCATGCGGGCAGTGCATGCCGTCCTTACATTTTTTCATATTTTCCAACAGGGCTTCCGCTTCCGGCGCGGTAATGGCGTCATGCGCTTTAATCGCACGTTTACAGGCCAACATGGCAATCATTTTACGTTTGAGCGTGTCCGTAGATTTGGCAGGGTCCCCCACTACATCCGCTAAAGAAATGATAAAAGCTTTCATATCATCTTCTTTAAAGCGCACGATGTTGGGCATGGTTTTTACCAGCACCGTGCGTGCGGCGAAGGGTTCCAGCTCAAACCCGGCTGTTTTAAGCCAGGGAGCCCACGACAACAAACTTTCCACGTTGGAAGGCGGTAAATCCACATGAATTGGGAAAAGCAATTTTTGAACTTGAATTTCATTCTTTTCAAACAAATCCAAATAATGTTCAAATAACACCCGTTCCTGGGCGGCGTGTTGGTCCACAATCACTAGCCCTTGGGGGTTTTCAAACAGCAGGTAGCTACGTTGCAATTGCCCAATGTAATGATACGGACCTTGGTACCAATGCGGATAATCTTGGGGCAACGCCGACTGACTGGTTGGCGAAGAAGACACCGGCGTTCCTGAAGGTTGAGAAGAATAGTCCGCGGGTTCTTCCGTTTCGCGCAAACGGCCGACATGTTGCGCAAATAAGGTTTGTTCCTCCCTCGCATTTTTGAGTGTAAAAATTTCTTGCGCGGCCGCACGTTGCGATGTCGCCGGCAATGTTACTGAAGGCAACGGTAGCACCGCGGAAGACATGGATTTTTGCTCCGGCTCTGCAGGCGATGTAGCCACAGCAGAAGAAACGGATGTGGGTTGTTCCAAAGTAGCTTCTATCGGTCTCCCATTGGAAAAAATAGTTTCCCCTGCCGCATGCAAAATTGTGCCAAAAATGGCATGCTCATCTTCAAAGCGCACATCCCGCTTTTGCGGGTGGATATTTACATCAAAAGAATCCGGCGACAATGTCATATACATTAAAAAAGCCGGGAAATAGTTTGGTTGGCGTGCATTTTGATACGCCTTATACACAGCTTGTTGCACTGTCTTTGAATCAATGGGACGCCGGTTGACAAAAATATATTGCAAATCCCGCACCCGCACCAATTTGTCTGCCGGGGAAATAAATAGCTCAAGGCCCAAAGGCTCAAATGTTTTATAGGCCAGGTTATTGGCCACTTCTTCGCCAATAATTTGACGCGCCCGGGCCAGCACACATTCTTTAAAATCTTTTTCGAGAACTGGCAAATGGTATACGTCCCGACCGTTTACACGCACATGATAACCCACATTCAAATTAGCCAATGCACTTTCTTCAATTACTTTAAGTAGGCAGGCCCGTTCATATGAATCACTTTTTAAAAATTTTTGCCGCGCCGGAACATTGTAAAATAAATCCCGGATTTCTACCGTTGTTCCTTGCAGTGCCGGGGCCGGACTTTGCGTAACAACCACACCGCCTTGTACTTCCAAACGATGTCCGCTTCCACCGGCCGGGCAACTGGTGATGGTCATCTTCGATACAGCCGCCACGGAATAGAGGGCTTCCCCGCGAAAGCCAAAAGTACGCAAGGAAGCCAAATCGTTAAATTGGGAAATTTTGCTGGTTGCATGGCGAAGGACACTGAGTTTCAAATCTTCTGCGTCCATACCGCACCCGTTGTCATTGACCCGAATCAGCGTACGCCCGGCACCTTCGATATCAATGTGTATCGCTGTAGCGCCGGCATCTACAGCATTTTCCAAAAGTTCTTTCAATACCCCCGCCGGGCGCTCAATTACCTCGCCCGCGGCGATTTGTCCGGCTGTTTGTTCATCTAATACGTGGATATTACTCATTGATCCGTTTTTTCCATTCGCTAATTAATTGTAGGGCTTCCATAGGTGTTAACTTGTTGGGGTCCGCCATTTTGATTTCTTCCACAATGGGGGAAGAGAACAAATCTTTCACCATATCTTGTTCTTTCACAGAAATTTTGGTTCCTTTTTTAGCTTCCAAATCTTTTAATACTTTTTTGGCCCGTAGCGTACATGCAGCGGGCAACCCGGCCAGCTCGGCCACGTGAATACCGTACGACCGATCCGCCGCGCCGGGCTTAATTTGATATAGAAACGCCAATTTACTTTCCCCATTGGCATCCTTATATTCCTGTGCTTCTACGTGGTAATTTTTTACGCGAGAATATTTATTTTCCAGATCAATCAATTCAAAATAGTGTGTGGCGAAAATTACTTTTGCACCGCCCTTGGGCTTGTATAAGTACTCTACAATAGCCCACGCAATAGAAATCCCATCAAAGGTGGAAGTTCCGCGCCCTACTTCATCGAGCAAAATCAAACTGCGAGGCGTAACAGAGGCCAGGATATGAGAGGTTTCGTTCATTTCCACCATAAACGTGGAATTACCACGGCTTAGCGCATCGTGCGCACCAATACGTGTCATAATACGGTCGACCAGCCCGATGTGGGCTTTTTGTGCCGGCACAAAACTGCCCATTTGCGCCAAAATTACAAGGATTGCCGTCTGCTTGAGATAGACACTCTTTCCCCCCATATTAGGACCGGTGATGAGCATAATTTGATTTTCCGGCGTCCCCAAGTGCAAACCATTAGGCACAAAGTTACCGGCGGGAAGCGTCTGTTCCACCAGTGGATGACGGCCTTGCTCATAGTAAAGTTCGGTGCTTTCATCCACTACCGGTTTGGTGTAGCCCCCTTTCAGGGCTACCAACGCCAACGCCTCATATACATCCAGTTCCGCTACAATTTGCGCAAACTGTTTAAATTCTTCTATGTACTGTGCAAGCGTTTGGCGCAAAGTGTCAAACAAGTGGGTTTCTAATCGTAAAATCTTTTGTTCGGCATGAGTAATTTTATCTTCCAACTCTTTGAGTTCTTCCGTAATGAAACGCTCCGCATTTACCAAGGTCTGTTTGCGCACGTATCCGTACGGCACTTTAGCCAGTTGAGAGCGTGTTACTTCAAAATAATACCCATATACGGAATTCACGCCGACCTTAAGCGTTGCAATGCCTGTCTTTTCCCGTTCTCGTTCGCAAATTTGTTGCAACGTTTGATTAGAATTATTTTTGAGAGAGCGCAGTTCGTCAAGTTCAACGCTGTACCCGTCCCGGATGACATTCCCATCGGAAAGATGCAACGGAGGGGCTTCATTGATAGCTTGATACAATAATTTTGACATTTCCTGCAAGGTAGGCAAAATCTGTGTAAATTGTTCACGCAAATGCGGCACTAACGCTCCATAGTTTGCAAACCATTGTGCAAGTGCTTCAACGTTTAAAAGAGAACGCCGCAGGCCGGATATATCCCGTGGGCTGGCTACCCCCGTAGCCGTACGTGTAATGATGCGTTGTACGTCAGAAATTGTTTCGAGCAAAGCACTCAAATCCGCAAGGGCACTTTGATTGCCCACAAATGCTTCTACGCAATTTTGCCGACGGGTAATTTCGGGCACACTAAGCAACGGGTGCAAAATCCATTCTTTGAGTTTGCGGCTTCCTCCGGCCGTTTTAGTTTTATCCAAAAAAGCCCACAAACTTCCCCCGCGTCCTCCTTCTTGTCCGCTTACCAGTTCCAACGAGGAAACAGCATTTTCATCAATCTGCAAACAGGCCGTCAGTTCCCGATATGAAGGGACAAGTGTTTTTTGTATGCTAGGTTCGGTTACATTGATATAACGCATCACCTGCAAGGCGCAAACAAGCGCACGTTCGTGCTCTTTCCACGCATTCAACGCAGGCCAAGAGGCCGGGAGCGTATACTCTCCACCGAAGGCAGGCACAGAAGTAAGCGTAAGCGAGTGTGGAATCACCACTTTTTGGCGAAGGCAATCCAATGCTTCTTTGGTGCCTATAATTTCGGAAGGATTTACGGCGGCTAACGCCGCAGCTAAATTGGCAAGAGAGGAATCCTTATCATTTTGGTTTACCCAAAATTCACCGGTAGATACTTCTACACAAGCCAGAGCCCACCCCGCAGCCGTAACATCCACTGCTAGCAAATAATTAGACTGATTGGCATCCAACAAGCTATCTTCTACAATTGTACCCGGCGTAATTACACGGATAACCTTGCGCTCAAACAGTTTGGTTTCTTTATCCATCACCGCGCTGGTTTGTTCACAAATGCCAATCTTTTTTCCCGCGGCTAACAATCGTGTAATATATGTATTGGCCGCATGATACGGGATACCGCACATGGCCATCCCATTGCGGGCAGTCAGCGTTAAGCCCAATAATGCGCTCACTTCACGTGCTTGGTCATCAAACATTTCATAAAAATCGCCCAAGCGGAAGAAAAGCACAATGCCCGGGTTTTGTTCGCGCACAGCAAAGTATTGCTTCATTAATGGGGTCAAGGTAGGCTGCTGCTTCATATAGTATTATTGTAACATTTTGCAAACTAATTAGGACGAAAAAATGACATTAACTTTTTTTTTTGTTATAATATATGTACCTAGTTGTTTAAGTAATTTATCGGTAGGATGGCTGAGCGGTCAAAAGCAACGGTCTGTAAAACCGTCGGGCTACGCCCTACATAGGTTCGAATCCTATTCCTACCAAAATTAAAACCCCGCTAAAGGCGGGGTTTTTACTGTTCTAACCAAAGCTATTACCAATTTTTCCGCCGCCAATATAGCATTACCAACCACACCAGCATCAAACACACGCCCATTAACATCCAAAACGCTTGCGGATGTTGCGCCATCGGTAACGCCACGTTCATCCCGTAGGCACTTACTACCAACGTTGGCACCATCATCCAGATGGTAACTACGTTTAATTTTTTCATCAATTGGTTTAAATTGTTATTGACAATAGAAGCGCGGGCATCCAACAGTTGCGCCAAAATGTTGGAATAAATGTCTGCCTGTGTTTTGCACTGCATATTTTCTACGATAATATCATCCAGCATCTCCACATCCTTTTCATCAAAACCGATTCGGTTTGCCAGGGTACGCGTTTTTTCAAATACAAACCCGTTGGATGTAATTGCTTCCGCGTAATAAACCAAGCTTTTAACCAAACTAAACAAATTAAGCAAATACGTATTGTCCATTGAATCAGTAATCTTATCTTCAATTTCTTCCGAAATCATATGAATAATGCGCAAGTGTTCTACATAATGCGAGATGGAGTTGTAAACTAATTTTAAAAACACTTCTTTTACAGAAATTACGCTTTGGAAACGCTTGCCCACAAAAAGTGGAATATCTTCTGCTAATACGATAACCAATTTGTCCTTAAATAAGAACATGCCGACAGAGGCGACTTTAAATTCCAACTGATCTTTGCCCGAATAATTTTTAGGACGTTTGTAAATCATCACCGTATGTTCCGGCTCAAATTCCAACCGGGGCAATTCATCGGGGTCTAAGGCAGAGGCCAGGGTATGTTCATCAATCTGATATGTATCGATTAAGAAGCGTTGTTCTTCCAATGTGGGATTTGTGTAAACAAACACCTGGGCTTGTTTATCTACTGCTTCCACTAACTTTTTATCAGCAATCTTATATTCTTTGAGCATATCCGTCCCCTTTCCTAAATCATAGCACTATTTGCACGTGCCGCGCAACCTTGCATTTTCCCCAAAATCAAACTTTTTATCCAATACTTTCAACTTAATTTTCAAATAAAACAAAAAACATCGTTTTATTTTTGATATAGTTTAGATATATTTAATTTTACAAAACTATGAAAATATTATTCCCTAAAACAAAAAAACCTTCCCTTAAAGGGATTTCGTCCGCCCAAAATTATGTGGGCCATGTTGCCAACGGATTAACGCTTCCTTCCAAGGCAATTATCTGCCCTATTTCTTCCCTTACCAAATATGTTATTTCACACAATAAATGGAAAAAATACACGTGTGAAATGGACATTTATGTACTGGAAGGGAAAGATACTTGCTATGTAACCAACTTTGGATACGGAGCCCCAGCCATGGCTATGAAGTTGGAAGTATTAATTGCACTTGGCGTTAAAAAGTGTATATTTATTGGGCTAGCCGGTAGCTTGCAGGATGAAGTGGAACCCGCGGATATTGTAGTATGCAACGAGGCCTTATGCGACGACGGAACTTCGCCCTGTTACGTGGCTTCTCAAACCGCAAAACCGCATCAGATGCTTTTGAAAAAATTGCTCAGCACCTTACGCGCCAACAAACAAAATTTTCACATAGGCCGTAACTGGACCACGGATGCTATTTTTCGGGAAACCAAAGAAGAAATTAAGCATTACCAAAAGCATGACGTGCTGACGGTAGAAATGGAAACAGCGGCGTTTTATGCGGTGTGCCACAAGCGTAAAATTCAAGGGGTGGCTGCCTTTAGCATCAGTGATAAACTTTATAACTACGCTTGGGAAACTCACTTTGGACAGCGACCTATTTACCGCGCCCTAGAAGTTATTTTTGACAACGCTCAAAAAGCTTTAGCCCTATAGCAAAAAGCCCCGTATCAACGGGGCTTTTTTAAAAGTGCGTAACTTCAGGTGCATCATCATTAAGCGGTTCGATGGCTTCTAGGCGTTCCCAGAATTCCTTTACGCTTTGAATACGCTGCGAAGGTTCCTCTTTTAAGGCATCTGCCAATACGGCATCTACCGCACTGGGCACGTGAGGCGCTAACTTAGAAGCCGGGACAATTTGCTTCTTTGCAATATCAAACCCTTTTACCGTCCAGGGGACTTGCCCCACCAACGCTTCATATACGCACAAAGCCAACGAGTACACGTCCGACTGTTTACGCATAAAGCCACGTTGTTGTTCGGGTGCCATATAGGCCGGCGTACCCGCTACGGTACGGGCTCCTGTTTGATTATCCACTTTTTTGGCTACCCCAAAGTCCATGACTTTTGCCTTATTGTCTTCCAAAATCATAATGTTGCCAGGTTTCAAATCACAATGGATAATATCCTGGTTGTGAGCGTATTGCAAACCTTCACACACGCATTTAAAAATTTGTTTAACTTGGGAAAAAGGCAACCGTCCGTCAATATCCAACCGCGTTTCCAGTGTTTGGCCGTCCACATATTCAAATACCAAGTACAGGGAACTTTCCGTTTCAATAACTGTGTAAATTTCCACAATATAAGGATGACGAAGCAGGGCCACCATGCGGGCTTCCGATAAAAATTGCTCACGCACATAACCGCTACGCACCAGCTCGGGGCGGACCCGCTTGATGGCTACTTTGCGTTTGAGAGCTTTGTCATACGCTTCATAGACTTTCCCCATACCGCCTTCTCCAATTTGGCGGATAAAATCATACTGGTCTTTCAAGGCAGATTCTCTGCGCGAGTAAGAGCTCTTTTTACGTCGGAATAGATCTTCGTATCGAAAATAAACAAACACAAACACGCCCAATAAAACCAGCGCTACATAAATAATCAAACCACTGGGAATTTCTTTCTTGGAAGTAGTTTTGGGTTTAACACCCCGTTGCGCGGCAAGCTTGGTATCAATTTCTTGCTTCAGGGTTTGCGCCAATTTAGAAGAAGGGTTTAATTTCAGCGCCCTGTCAACGTCCAATTTAGCTCTTTCAAAATTATTTTGGTTTACATACGCCCGCGCACGCAACACATACGCCCGTGCATCTTGCGGGGAGACGGCAATGGCCTGCCCGGCAGAATACACCACATCATCATATTTTTGTAATCCGTCAAACGCAATAGCTAGCAGCAAATAAAACCGGTCATCCACATAATTCTTGGCCGTTAAGTAATTGATACGCAAGACGACATCATTATACTGTCCATCGCGCAATTTTTCACGCAAAGAGGTTATTTCAGCATCGCGTGCCTCTTGATCAAACACATGTGTTTGCGACGAGTTTGTGACCTGCGTGGAAAAGCTTCCCCCCACTAACAGCGGAGAAGACACCTCTCCCGCACCCCAGGAAACACCAGCGCCCATGGTGCACATCACACACAGAAATAACCAAAATGCAAATTTTCTCATATATTTATTGTATCACATCCCAAGAGGATTTGTTCCCAATTTTGTAAATTACTATAATGATACTATGAATAAACAACCGATTGGGGTCTTCGATTCCGGCATTGGCGGATTAACCATCTTACGCGCGTTGCGCAAAGCTTTGCCACAGGAACATTTCATTTATTTTGGGGATACCGCCAATGTTCCTTATGGTGGAAAATCTAAAGCGGCTGTCACCCGCTTA
>JBGUMP010000038.1:0-29584 GCA_045116875.1 Elusimicrobiaceae bacterium
TGTTTCGCGCACGTTGTGATCTGTGATTAGCACTCCAATCCCCTTGTCCTTTAATTTAAAAATCATTTGCCGTAAATCGGACACTGTGATAGGGTCAATTCCCACGAACGGTTCGTCTAATAAGATGATTTTGGGGTTACTAATCATACAGCGGGCAATTTCCATACGTCGTTTTTCACCGCCGGAAAGTGTCCATGCCTTTTGCTTAGCCAATTTAGTTAGACCAAATTCGTTTAAAAGTTCGTCCACACGCTGTTTTTGCAATGCTTTATCATCCGAAATACGTTCTAGTACGGCTAGCAAATTTTCCTCTACGGTAAGCCCTTTAAAAATGGTGGGTTCCTGCGCTAGGTAGCCAAGGCCATGGCGAGCCCGTTCAAACATAGGTAGGGCGGTAACGTCGTCCTCATCGATAAACACCTTCCCGCTGGTAGGGCGGATAAAACCTACCATCATGTAAAAAGAAGTAGTTTTGCCGGCACCATTAGGGCCCAGCAGCCCCACAATTTCACCGGATTTGACGTGTATATCAACCCCTTTTACCACCATGCGGTCCTTGTATACTTTGACAATTTTTTCACTACGCAGTTCCATAAAAACCTCTAAAATTTTTCATTGAGTTTATTGTTATTTAATTCGGGGGAAACAAGCCATCCTTGCACGCGTCCATCTAACGTAATCACGTCCCCTTGCGCATCGGACTTAATTGTATCTGCTATTATAGCAAATGTTCCCTGTTCCGTGGACCCTGTGGCCAGTGGACGTGCTCCGTAGGCGTGAGCTTGATTGTGTTGACCATCATAAATAACGGTATCGGCTTGTAAGGTGCGCAAATCATCCGCCAAACGGGCATTTCCGTCTAAACGTGCGTAATTATCCTGTTGTCTAAGAGTCACCTTGTCAGCATGCAATGTTTGAGTCCCTTGCTCGGTGGTACGGGTGGCTGCTACATTTCCGGTTAAAATAAAGATTTGAGCATTGCTGTCAAATGAAATTTGTTTTGCATGCGCTACGATGTTTTGGGTTTTGTCCTTCAAAATCAGGCGAACCGGGCCAGCGGAGGTGGACTTGAGAAGCCCCTTGCTTGTTTTATAGTTATAAAGGGCGTAGTCGGTATAAACCTCATGCGAAGTTTGTTGTTTATCAATTTGGCGAATATATACATTGCCTGTGGCGGTAATTGTATTTTTATTGCGGTCCGATAACGCATAGTCGGATTTGAAGGTATAGGTCCCATTATCATAGGAAACATGGCCTTTAAATTCTTCCTGTTTTTTGTCTTTGTAGATGATCCATTCGTCGCTTTGCACAATGCCACCCAAAACCTCAGGAAATTGCGTTGCCGCTTGTTTTTTCTGTGACAAAAGGGATTTCTTCCGGGCTAGGGTCTGCTTGGCTGGGCGCGTAACGGTTTCAGTGGGAGTTTGCACCTTGATACCATGGCATCCAGTTAAATAGATTGACGTGACCAATATGTAAATAATCCCTAACCGTTTCATTGTATTTTCCTTTGTAATTCTTGGCGGTCAGCGGGTAGCTGGGTGGCGTGCTTTTTAATAATAATCTTTGTCAGTTTGGAATCTGTCTCTACGCCGTTAATAGCCACGGAGCGGGCACTGCCGCGCGTGATAACCGTTTTAGCATCTGACCATATGCGATCCGTATTTACATTGTAAAAGAAGCGTGGAGCCGCAATGCGCACTCTTTCAGTTAGGGATTGTAATACCGCGTTTCCGTCAATAGTAACTAATTGTTGTGAGTAGTCGAATAATCCCAAATCTCCCGATACGGTAGCACTATTTTTGCCATTTTCATTGAGTATCAGCCGCGGGTTTTTCAGCGTAGCGTTTTGCATGTTTTCAAAATTGACGGATTGGGCCTGTAATACCCACTGTTTCTGGTTTTCTTTGGATGAAAATATAGAAACATTTTGGGCTACTTGGGCATCATCTTCAGCAGCCGATGTCCCCTTACTGGAGCAAGCAGTCAAGAAAAGCCCGGCAACTATACATACTAAAATTTGTTTCATTTTTTATCCAACATGGCTAAAAATTCGATAAGGTCTTTCTCGTCGATAATTCCAACCACTTTGCCTTTTTTATCTAAAACCGGCAAGTTATCCACTTTGGTTTGGTGGATCATTTTGGCAGCCTCAATAGCAGGGACATCTTCCAAAATGTGGTAGGGATTACGGGTCATTACCTGAGTGATGGGTTTGTGCAGTACATTGACCCCGGTTTGTAAGATACGTCGAAGGTCCCCGTCCGTAAAATAACCTAATAGTTTGCCGGCGCTATCTACTACGCTGCAGGCACCCGCCGCCCCGGTTTGAGTCATAACGAGTAAGGCATCTTGCACGGTGGCCTTTTGAGAAACTGTGGGGTTGTTTTTTCCTTTGCGCATCACATCTTTCACTTGTTGCGTTAAGAGTTTGCCTAAAGAACCTCCCGGATGAAATTGGGCAAAATCACGTTTCTTAAAGTGTTTGATATTCATCAAGCAGATGGCTAACGCATCCCCCACGGCTAAAGTAGCCGTTGTGGAGGCAGTAGGGGCCAGATTATAGGGACACGCTTCGCGTTCAATGTGGATCGTGATATGGATGTCCGACATAAGGGCTAATTTGCTATGTGCGTGTCCGGTCATGGCAATCACAGTCAGCTTTCTACGTTCCAGCGATGGAAGTATTTTGTTGATTTCTTCTGTTTGACCAGAAAATGAAATTGCTAAGATGACATCCCCTGGCATAATCATTCCCAAATCCCCATGTAATGCTTCCACTGGGTGTACAAAGAAAGAGGGCGTCCCGGTTGAGGCCAATGTGGCGGATATTTTGCGGCCAATAATTCCGCTTTTTCCGATGCCAAGCACTACTACGCGGCCTTTGCAATTAGCGATTACATCAACGGCTTTAATAAATTGATCATCTATGCTCTTGTGGCTCAACGCTAGCGCTGCATTTTCAATACTAATTACGTTACGGGCCGTACGTTTTACCATTGTTTGATTGATTATAAATTTTTTCATATTCATTCCTCTATTCTTTCCAAGGGGTAGTTCCTTGTGCCGGGGTGTGTGCCTGATACGACTCCGGCAAGTTCTTGGTGAATAAACATAGGCCCCCAAAGATTGCTATGCATAACGCGAGCAAGATGCCAAGGGTGCGTAAGTGCCATTTCCAAGAAGGTTTCCACGCGGTCATAGTTAATGAAATTTTTTAACTACAGCATCAATAGCACACAGCTGTTTTACCATCTGTGCGGTCAACGCAAAATCTAAGGAATTAGGCCCGTCGGAAAGAGCCTTGTCCGGTGTGGGGTGCGCTTCAAAGAAAACACCTGCAATCCCCAGCGCGGTAGCTGCCTTTGCCAGCACAGGAGCCAGTTTGCGGTTTCCACCTGTAGCGCTACCAAGGGCGCCTGGCTTTTGTACAGAATGAGTAGCATCAAAAATAACGGGGTATCCAAATTGCTTCATTATCTCTAGGGAACGCATATCTACTACTAAATCACCGTATCCAAAGCTGGCTCCCCGTTCTGTAAGCAGGATATTATGATTCCCACGGGATTCTATTTTTTTAATTACTTGTTCCATAGCACTGGGGGCTAAAAACTGTCCTTTTTTTACATTTACGGCCTTCCCAGTATCAGCACAAGCCAGTACCAGATCGGTTTGACGACACAAAAAGGCAGGAATTTGCAAAATGTCTGCCACTTGAGCGGCTTCTTCAGCTTGCCATGGTTCATGCACATCTACCACAGTTGGAAGTCCGGTAAGTTGTTTGGCTTTGGCTAGAATTTCCAGTCCTTTAGCTAGCCCCGGCCCTCTATAGGCCGAAACGGAGGTGCGGTTGGCTTTGTCAAAAGAGGCTTTCAAAATAAAGGGATGCTTGGTACGGCCGATAATCTCTTTGAGTTTTTTAGCCGAATTAATATAGTGCGTTTCGCCTTCGATTACGCAGGTGCCCGCCATAAAAACTAAGGGCTTTGTATTGGACAATTGGTACTTCCCTATTTTAACCGTTTTCTGCATATTTACATCATAGCAAATTTGCTTTATTTGTAAAATATTTGTACACTACATCTGTCATAGGAGGAAAACAATGAAAGGTTTTACATTGATTGAGTTATTAACTGTAGTAGTTATTGTTGGAGTTTTGGCTAGTATAGCTTTGCCTCAATATCAAAAATCGGTAGAAAAGAGTCGCACAGCAGAGGCGATGACAATTGGTAAATCAATTATAGATTCTCAAAATCGCGCGTTGGATATAAACCCGGACGGATCTGTGAGTACAAGAGTGGATTTGGATATTGTTTTAGATGGGGGGACATGGAATAGCGATAGTGAATATGAAACAGAAAATTTTACGTATAATTTAAATGAAGATGGTGTAACTGTTCAGCGGCGTTCCGGGGCCTACGATTATACATTAAATTTTTTTAACAACAACAGCAATGCAATCGAACGAACTTGCCAAGGAGATACTTCCTTTTGTAACGGGCTGAGGAGCGCTGGTTTTAGGTCCATTTAATTCGCAAAGAGCTTGACTTTGAGTGTACTCCAACTGCTACAATAAAGTGTAGCAGTTTTTTATTGCCGGGAGGAATTATGAAACAATTGGCAGTCGCAGTATTGGTTAGTGTAGGTTTAGTGGCATGTTCTCCAACAGTATTTAATATCAAAAAAGAGACGGCCGCAAAATCAGTTGTATATTTTACAAGAGATATTAGCCCTGAAGGATTAATCAAAATTTATGATAAAATTTCTCAAAATATTGATGGCAAAGTGGCTATTAAATTTCATACTGGGGAACCACATGGCCCCAATATTTTACCTGTCCCCATGGTAAAAGCTTTGCAAGAGCATATTGCAAATAGTACTTTGGTGGAGACAAATACCTTATACGAGGGTGGACGCGATACCACGCAGAAACATCGTCAAACACTTGAAACGAATGGGTGGACGTTTAGCAAGGTAGATATTTTGGATGAAGAAGGGACTGTTATGCTGCCTATAAAGGGGGGAAAACACTTTACGGAAATGTCCATGGGAAGCCATATTCTTAACTATGATTCTTTGGTTGTGTTAACCCATTTTAAGGGACATGCTATGGGAGGTTTTGGGGGTAGCATGAAAAATATTGCCATAGGAATTGCAGATGGCAAAATCGGTAAAGGAATGATCCACGGAAAAAATGAACAAACCAATTGGGGAACCAGCGGAGCCCGTTTCCAAGAAAACATGGCGGAGTCTGCCAAGGCAACTGTAGATCATTTTGGAAATAAGATTGTATTTATCAACGTATTGCGTCGTATGTCGGTTGATTGCGATTGTGCCGGTACGTCCGCGGCAGAGCCTAAAGCCCGTGATATCGGTATTTTAGCTTCCACAAATATTGTCGCAGTTGATCAGGCCTCTTTGGATAAAGTATATGCCTTGCCTGAAAATGAATTGCACGATTTGAAAGAACGAATTGAATCGCGGGAAGGTCCTCGTCAGCTTTCATATATGAAAGAGTTGGGCATGGGAACCGGAGAATATACACTGGTAGATCTAGACAAATAATAAAAGTACCCCGGCAATAAGCCGGGGTACAATTTTAATGATCAAACAAACTGGGCTGCTCAGGTGGCCTATCTTTATTTTTTTTAGGGTTATTGGAAGACTGAGATTGTTTGCGTATTACGGGGGTTACCTCCACGCCATTGACCCATGTGGCCTTGGATGTAACCGATGGAAGTAAGATGTCTGCATCTGTGGGCATATTTATGATAGCGTTGAACCCGAGCGACATTTTTGCATCCATGGCTTTATTGGCTAAAGCATCCGGTGCTTTGTTGAATTCGCGCAAAACATGTTTAATGTGAATGGTAAAGGATTGGGCCAGTTTGCGGATCACTTGCATGCGGGATTTTAAGTCTTCGTTCTTGATCTTATACTCGCCTGTAAATTGTTTAATTAACAACAAGGAGTCCCCTTCGATGAATAGTTCTGTTGCTCCTAACTCGGCACACTTAATCAGTGCCAGTTTTAAGGCAGTATATTCGGCCTGGTTGTTGGTGCAATGAGAAATATAGTAACCCTCCTGGGAGAGTACCTTCCCCGACATGTCACAAATCACGTAGGCGGCTGCTCCGGGGCCCGGATTTCCGCGGGAACCACCGTCAATATTTATTTTTACTTGCATATGTTTATTATAGCAAAATGGAATTTTATACGTTGGCTTTCGTGAATTAATGTATAATAGAATTATGCTAAAACTTAGAAGAAGAAAGTTGAATTTGAACTTGAAATGGGGCCTTTTACCGCAGGTGGTCCTGGCTATTTCCGCTGGGATTTTGTGCGGTTTATTCGTACCTACGTGGTTTGTGCGTGTGGTGCTTACCTTTAATGGTTTGTTTAGCAATTTCTTAGGGTTTATGATCCCGTTGTTGGTGTTGGGACTGGTAGCCCCTGGCATTGCCGAGTTGGGCCGCAGTGCGGGCAAGTTGTTGTTCTTAACCGTAGCGCTTGCTTATGGATTTACGTTAACCAGCGGATTTTTCAGCTATGCAATTTCTGCGCTGACATTTCCGCATTTGTTGGATGCTACTTCCGGAATTACTTCTTTTGGGCAGGTGGCGGAATTGACTCCTTATTTTACGATAGAAATGCCTCCGCTTTTCAATGTCATCACTGCGCTGGTGCTGGCGTTTGTGTTAGGGTTGGGGATGGCTGTTATCCAGGGAAGCCGTTTGAAGGGAATTATGTTGGACTTCCGGGATATCATTGACAAAATCATCGTTAAAATAATCATTCCGTTATTGCCCGTTTACATCTTTGGTATTTTTATGAATATGACTGTAAACGGACAAGCTACCTCCGTGCTGAGTGTGTTTGCACAGATTATTGTTATTATCTTTGCGATAACTGCGGCAATGCTCTTGTTGCAGTTTATTGTTGCGGGAATTATTGGACGAAAAAATCCTTTTACCATGCTTAAACATATGTTAGTTGCATATGCCACAGCGCTAGGCACGCAATCATCTGCCGCTACTATTCCGGTAACACTGCGGCAAACGGAAAAAATTGGCGTGCGTGAAGAAGTTGCCGGGTTTGTGGTTCCTTTGTGTGCAACTATTCATATGTCGGGCAGCACGATGAAAATTGTAGCGTGTGCATTAGCTGTCCTGATTATGAACGGGCAACCCTTTTCTCTTGGTCAGTTTGCCGGATTTATTTGTATGTTGGGCATTTCCATTATTGCCGCGCCGGGAGTTCCCGGTGGAGCCATTATGGCGGCACTTGGTGTTTTGGAAAACATGCTTGGTTTTGGACAGCCGGAGCTGGCCTTGATGATTGCGCTGTATATTGCAATGGATTCATTTGGTACAGCCTGTAACGTGACGGGAGATGGTGCAATTGCGGTGATCGTAAACAAAATTTATGCCCGCAAAAATCCGGCACTTCTTCCCTAATTTTGTAACAGTGAAAAAAAGGGGCTCTTTTAAGAGCCCCTTTTTTTATTTTTTAAGAATATTTTCCGAAGGTTTAAAACGCACTTTTTGTTTGGCAGGTACTTCTACTTTGGCGCCCGTTTTAGGATTACGTCGTGTGACGGGACGTGCGGTTTTCAAGTGAAAAGATCCAAAGTTACTAATTACCACTTTTCCATCGCGTTTTAACCCGTGCTTAATGATTTCAAACACTTTATCTACAGTAGTTTTGGCTTGTTTTTTGTCGAGCATTGTTCGCGTCAAATGGCGGATTACATCATCTTTATTCATAAAATTATTTATTTCCTCTGTTTATAAATCCCATGGCATGCAACAAAACGCAAGGTTTTTTGCCTTGGCACACAAGTTGCCAAATGGCGTCAATGATGGGGGTATTTAAGTGATTTTTGCGGGCGATATCGTACACACTTTGTACAGAATTGACGCCTTCTGCGATAGTGCCCACTTCTTTTTTGGCTTCTTCTAACGACAACCCCGCTCCTAGTTTTTCACCCAAACGGCGGTTGCGGCTGATAGCGGACATACCCGTCAAAATAGCATCCCCAAAACCAGCCAGACTATAGACAGTCCCAGCCTGGCCTCCTTGGCTAGTAATAATGTCATTCATTTCTTGCATGGCCTGGGTAATCAGGGCGGCTTTTGTGTTGGCCCCATCTCCGATGCCGTCAATGACACCACATCCAATGGCTAATACGTTTTTCACGCCTCCACCATATTCCACCCCGCGGCGGTCTTTAGAAGGAACGACGATAATAGGATCTCCGTTTAGCACTTCGGCCAGTTGGGCCGTCAGCACCGGATCTGCCCCGGCTAACATGATCTTCGTGGGAACGTTTTGGGCTACCTCTAAAGCAAAACTGGGCCCAGAAAAAGCAAACACCTTATCTTTTAATTGCGGTAATTCCTCTTCCACGATTTCGCAAATCGTTTTGAACGATTTGTCTTCAATCCCTTTGGAAGCACTGATAACGGGTACTACGCGCCCGGCTAATAAAGGCTTTAATTGTTCCCGACAAAAGGCACGGATGGCTTTTGAAGAGATCACAAACACGATTAAATCGGTATCTTGAACGGCTTGTGCTACATTTCCGGTAAGGTACAGATTATCATGTAGTTTAAAATTAGGAATGTTGGGATGTCGTCCCATGGTTTTAAGTACATTGAGCAATTGCTCATTATACTCCCATAGGCGTACATGGTATCCTTTTTGTGCGAGGTGCTGGGCAATGACGCTACCCCAAATCCCAGCGCCAAATACGGTAATATTATTTATTTTCATGTTCTTTGCGTTTTTTGGAACCGTCTTCGAATTTGAGTTCTTTTTGAGCAAGTAACCGTTTGATGTTAGGAATATGTTTATAGATGACTAACAATCCTACGGCTGTAACCATAATTTTTTCCGCCATTGGATAGGCCATGCACCAGCTGACAACCGGCAGAACTACACAGGCGGCAATGGAACCGATTGAAATACGACCCCAGATGGCAACTAATATTATAAAGGTGGCAAATGCCAAAGCTGTTGGAATGGGGGCTAATGCAAAAAAGACTCCGGCAGAAGTGGCTACCCCTTTTCCCCCGCGGAATTTTAAATAAATCGTCCACATATGGCCTAAGATGGCAACAACTCCGCAGACAACAGCTATCGCATAGATTTCCGGGCAACAAATACGGGCTAAACACACGGGTACAAAACCTTTGATGGCGTCTACTAAAAAGGTGGCAATGCCAGCCCATTTTCCTACGATACGGTACACATTTGCCGCCCCCGGGTTGCCAGAACCATGCTGACGAATATCAATCTGCATGACGTGTTTCGCAATTAAATACCCTGTAGGGATGGATCCTACCAAGTAGCTAAATAAAATGAGTAAAGCGATTGTTGTGTTCATACGTTTATTATACTAAAAATACTCCATGGAGTGCCAAAAAAAGAGGAGTTTGTAATTTTGTGGTAGGGGCGCCAATGTCAGGCACATTTTTTGTTGAATAGAAAAAATCCCTCTGAAAATACTGGGGCACGTTTCGACGCGTGCCCCGTGAGGTTACGACTAATTGCCCTAGGTTTCGGTTGCCATCGGGCAGCAGGAAATTAGCAGCTTACATTGCGTTTGATGATACTGCGCACAATTCCTTCTACATGAAATGCAGTCTGGTCTGCTACAATTGGATTATAAGCAGGATTTTCCGATTGCAAAATAACATTATTTCCATCCTGTGTAAAACGTTTGACCATTACTTCCCCATTGTTAACACATACTACAATATCTTTGTTTTTAGGAGTGTGGCTTTGTTCTACGATTAGCCAGTCGTGGGGGGCAATCATAGTTTGCATGGAGTCTCCTTTTGCTTCTACCATAAACCCTTTGCAAGCCGGAAAGTAAATCATGCTGGGATCCACCGGCACAACGCGGGTAGGAGTTCCATCTAAAATCGTTCCTTCGGGACCACACTTGGCCATTCCGTACATATTTAAATAAATAACATTACGCTCCGGGTCTTTAAGAACAATATAATCCCTTGGATTGGTCGGATTGCGCTTGAGGTAGCCCTTTTTTTCTAATTGCGTAATATGGTGAAAGACTACACTTTTGCTACTAACGTTTAAACGTTCTGCCAGTTCCTCCATAGTGAGAGGATCGGAAATATTTGCTTTTAAAATATCCAACAACTGCATTTGTTTTGGGTGTAATGCTTTCATGCTGCGGCGACCTCCTCCTTAAATTATTTTTTTGTTCTATATATTGTTCTATATAATTTTGTGAGAAAATGCAACATATTTTTAAAAATCATTAAAATATAAGATATTTTTTATAAAATATTATTTAACAAATTTATAAAGAAGTTCTATTTTGATAAAACATAATTATGATTTGGTTGTGCTAAATGATAGATTGGATTTGTTATAATGCAATATATGAAGAAAATAGTTTTAGGTTTATTATGTGTGCTGGTTTTGTTCTATTTATTCAAGCCAAATAAGGTACCTGTTAAAAACTTTCCCAATAAAAACCATGTGGTGGTTGCCTTTGGAGATAGTTTGACGGCAGGATATGGAGTGCAACCACAATATAGTTATCCATCTGTATTGGCGCAAAAAATAAACCGTCCTGTTGTAAATTTGGGGCTTTCTGGCGATACAGCTGTTCGTGCCCCTGCACGATTGCCTGAAGTATTGAGCGAGCATCCTTATATGGTGCTTATTGAGCTTGGCGGTAACGATTTTATGCATCAACAGAGTCGCCAAAAGGCTATAGATGCTGTGGCTTACATAGTGGATGAAATTCAAGCTTCCGGAGCTATTGCTGTAATTGTTGATACGGGCGGCCCAGGGATGGGGGAGTACACTAAAGATTATAAAAAGCTTGCCAAAGAAAAAGGAACCTTGTTTGTGCCGGGTATTTTAAAGGGAATTTTCTTTCACAATAAATACAAGAGCGATCAAGTACATCCAAACGAAGTCGGGTATGCCAAAATAGCTCAAAAAGTTCATAAAGTCATTGCTCCCTATTTATAATTGCTACCTTGGATAGAAAGCCATGTTTAAATTTCATAGAATATAAGCATGCACAAATATACACGCCAAAGCATGATAGTCGTATCCATAGCCAACGGAATTTTACTTTTTGGGTATGGTCTGTCGCTTCCCTTTTTTACCATCTATTTAATTACGCAACTGCATTTGTCACCTGCGGTTGCGGGTTTAATTATTGCGTTGGCAGGGTTTTCACGGTGTATTTCTAGCGCTATTTCGGGAGAATTGGCAGATGTTTTTGGGCGCAAAGCCGTGATGATGTGGGGGTTGTTTTCGCAGATAGTTGCTATGTTTGCTTTAGGTTTATGTATCGAACTGCATGCAGACGTGGCGTGGGTATTAACTACTTATTTTTTGACTACATTTTTAGGAGCCTTTTTTCGCCCGGCGGCTAATGCATGGGTAACCGATAATACAACGGGGAAAAATCGTGTGGAAGCTTTTGGTATTATTCGTATTGGACTGAATATTGGTTGGGCGTTAGGCCCGGCCGTGGGCGGATTTTTGGTGCGTTATTCATACAGTGTGGCATTCTTTTTTACGGCCATTTTATATGGCATTACTATCTTATATGTATCACGTTTGGTGCATGATCGCAAGCGAGTTCTTGCTGTGCGCCGAAAACCGAGTTTTGCCTCTACGCTCCTTTCCTTAAAAGACAGGCGGTTAGCAAAAATTTGCCTATATGTTGTTATGATTACGGCTGTCAATTCTCAGCTGGTGGTAGGATTGTCCGTCCATTGCAAACAATATTTGCATATGCCCGAGTATTATATCGGTTGGTTTTTTACCATTAACGGTGCTGTGGTGGTGCTTTTACAAGTGTGGGCCACAAAGCTAATGGCCAAAATGCGCCTTTCTACGGCAATGTTGATTGGTTGTTTGCTTTATGCGGTTGGGTTTGGTTCCGTTGGATTTTTCAGCTCGTTTTGGCTTATTGGGATGGGGGTGTTTTTGGCCGGAGTGGGGGAACTTATCGTGTCGCCTGGTGAGCAGACACTTGTGTCCAACATTGCCTCGCGCGAAACCCGTGGACGGTACTTAGGAATGCTGATGGTGTTTTATAATTTTGGTTCTGCTGCCGGTTTTTTTATGGCGGGAATGTTATCAGATACACTTGCTCCAACGTGGCTGGCCTTGCCTTGGTTGGTGGTCAGTGCCGTGGCGATACTGGCGGGACTTGGATTTTTTACCATGCGGCGCAGTTTGACAGATCGCGAAGATGGTAAACAAACTGCTCCGATCCCGATTAAAAAAGATACAATAACATTAAGCTAATGAAAGTGTCAACCTAAACTGAATTGAGGATCTTATTTTGTTAGAGGAGTTTTTATGCGCGGACTTGTATTTGTACTTTTAACCTTAATCTTGGGGGGTGTGCTTGCGCTAGGCCTGGAATATTGCTGTGGTTTCTTGCCGGATAAAATTGGCTGGGCATTAACGAATACGTATACCTTTGGAATTCACCCGATTAGTGCCACGTTAAATATTTGTGGAATATTGGGACTTATTTTTGGATATTTGATTATCGTTAAATTTGTTAAAAAATAATATGCTTATTTTAGCATCTAAATCACCACGTCGCATTGAGATTTTAAAAAAATTAGGGAAGAAATTTGAAATCATCCCTTCCCAATGTGCAGAAAAAAGCGCCAAAAAACGTCCGTCCGCGCGGGTAATAGAACTAGCCATGCAAAAGGCATTTGATGTGGCTAAAAAATATCCCGCGGCCACGGTTATTGGTGCGGATACACTTGTTTTTTGTAAGGGTGAAATTATTGGAAAACCTAAAGACAAAGACGACGCTCTACGCATATTAAAAAAACTAAATGGGTCGTGGCAAAGTGTCTATACTGGGGTATGTTTGGTATGTAAAGATACGTGTAAAATGGTGTATGGTTACGATGTAAGCCACTGTAAGGCGCGCCGCCTTTCTAATAATGAACTGGCACAGTATGCCGGCAAACATATGGATAAAGCAGGCGCTTATGCCGTGCAAGATGATGAGGACCCGTTTATTGAGCGCATTGTGGGTAGCCGCACCAATGTGGTGGGATTCCCCGTTGAATATTTTAACCAATTATACAAGGAGTTTACTAAATGAACGAACGTGATGTAATTATTATCGGTGCCGGACCGGCGGGTTGTAGCGCTGCGATTTACGCAGTGCGTGCGGGATTGAAACCGCTTATTTGCGGCGGCGCTGTTCCCGGCGGACAACTCCTGCAAACGAGCGAACTGGAAAATTATGCCGGTTTTGTAAACCCTATTGGTGGTTTTGAAATCATGGATAATATGCATAAACAGTGCAAGCGTTTGGGAGTGGAATTTTCTACTGATGAAATCGCCAAGATCGATGGAGAAAAATCGCCCTTCACGCTTACGACCACTAGCGGCAAACAATATGTGGCTATCAGTGTGATTATCGCTACCGGGGCCAAAGCACGCTGGCTTAATTTGCCTGGTGAAGAAAAACTGCGTGGACACGGGCTTTCGGCCTGTGCTACATGCGACGGATTTTTTATGCGCGGCAAAAAAGTGTGCGTGGTAGGTGGAGGAAATACCGCCTTTGAAGATGCGCTTTTTCTGGCACAATTTTGCCCGGAGGTCAATTTGATTCATCGCCGTGATGCGTTTCGTGCGGATCAGGTAACTGTACAACAAGCACACAAAAATCCACACATCAAATTTGTGCTTAACAGCGTACCTGAAGCTATTTTGGGAGATACTGCCGTGACGGGGCTTCGGGTGAAAAACGTGCAAACGGGCAAACTGACAGACATTGATTGCCAAGGTGTATTTGTTGCCATCGGAGCTGACCCTCAAACGGGATTTTTAAAAGATTCGCTTGTTGCGTTATCGGATCGCGGTTTGGTGCTTGCGGACGAACGTATGCATACAACGATTGAAGGTATTTTTGCAGCGGGCGATTGTGCCGATAAATATTATCGGCAAGCGATTATTGCAGCGGGTAGCGGTGCCAAAGCCGGTATTGAGGCTGCTGCATTTGTTAATTTGCATCGCAAATAATACTAGAATAGATAAAAAAAGAGGCTCTTTGCAGGAGCCTCTTTTTTATGGGATTATTTCATCAGTTTACTTAAATTGCGTCCGCTGGGTTGCTGATAGGCATAAAGCCCAAACTCCGGCAGGACCGAGAATAAATGATCAAATATATCCGCTTGTAACGCTTCGTATTGTGTCCATACCGTCGTATTTACAAAGCAATATACTTCCAGCGGAATTCCCTGTGAATTAGGCGGTAGTTGGCGGACCATGAGTGTAAACCCGGGGTCAGCTTGTGTGATGAACGGACGCGATTTTAGGTATTCCTCCGCATAATGACGGAAGGTTCCGATATTGGTCAAATGGCGTCCATTAATGATATTTTCGTGTACGTTATGTGCTTGGTTGTAGTCCGCAATTTCTTTTTCTTTGCCAGCTAGATAATCCTTCAAAAGTTCAATCTTCTTCAAACGTGCTAAAGTTTCTTTATCCAAGAATTTGACGGTATCTACATCAATTAAAATGCTGCGCTGGATGCGGCGGGCTTGAGCTTCGTACATGCCACTCCAGTTTTTAAACGGTTTTGAAATAAGATCATAGGTGGGTACACTGACAATCGTCATATCAAAGTTTTGTACTCGTACGCTGGTTAAGGAAATATCTAAAATATTCCCGTCGGCCCCGGCAGAATCCACAGTAATCCAGTCTCCAATTTTAATAAGATTATTCATCGTTAGTTGAATACTGGCGGCAAACCCCAAGATTGGATCTTTAAAAATGAGGGAAAACACAGCAGCTAAAGCAGATAAACCGGTAATAATGTAAAGCGGTTTTCGTCCAAGCAAGAGAGAAATCAAAAACAGCGCTGTAATTAAAAATAGGATGATTTTAAATACTTGCACCAACCCTTTAATCGGGATTTTAGGATTGCGCCCGTAGAGTTTATCGAGCGTGTTTAAAATAGTATTAAACAAATAGGAAAAACTTAGTAAAACGAATGCGCCTGTTACTTTCACCATCAAAGTTTCCAACCAGGCAATTTTGTTAGACACAAAAACAGGGTGCAAGTTGATGGCAGCCATGGCCGCAATAACAACACCCAAAGCGGAAAAAAATTTTTTCTCCGTAAGAGCTTTGAACCATTTTTCGGCCTTAAAGAATTTGACCACGTGCGATAAGTAATTATTACAAAACCAGGTAAAGAGACGGGCCAATAAGTACAGTAAGATTACAAACACGACTGCAGAAATAACTTGTGCTGTCAATGTATGGTAATGTGCGGGATAATTGGGGATCTTTTGAACGTAGGTTAAAATAAACTCCATAAATTCTCCTTAAAAAACTTATTATAATAAAGTGTATGAAAAAAGTGCTTTTAGGTGCAATAGTAAGCGTACTGGTTGGGTGCTATACCCCTATGAATAATTCGGGAGTGGCTACCACCAAGCCCTGGATAGAAATACCGGCTAAACGGGTGGATTTTGATGGGAAGCAGTATGACTCCTGTGTGCGTTTTGATTTGCGCTTTTGGCCACAAGAGGCGGCCGAACGCCTTGATTTACAAGAGAGCTGCATTTCCGCTTGTTGCTGGCGTAGTGAGCGGGAAGAAGTCGTGTTGGATTTTAACAAAAAATTTGAGGACGAAATGGAAAAATATGGGCATGCCCGCAAATATTCACCGGACAAAATTACGCTTAAAGTGACCCATTCTAATTTAGTAAACGTTACGAAGGTGAAGGCATTTCCTCAAGGGGTCATTAAGAATAGTGGGTTGATTAAGCTTTCCTACAAAGAAGTCCGAGATGAAAAACGAATTGCCCAACTGGAAGAGCAACGGAAATTCCGTGCGCAACAGGTCGCTCAAAGTGCAATGCAAGCTGCCTCTGAATCGACAACCGTCGTGAGACCATCCCCAAAACAGACGGTTGCGCGCAAACCCCAAACGGTGCAAGCTCCCAAGCCGTTAGCCACGGCATTATCTACGGAGGAGACCTTTGCCAAATCAATTTTACAACGGCAAGCGGGAGAAAAAATTGATAATCACTTTTATCAGATGAATAAAATGTATAGCGCCAGGGGTGCTGTGTTTATTTTAAGTTCGCGTTTATTTACGGCCCAACTACAAGAGGATGGTACGTACTTGGTTTCGTGCCATGCTAAAGCTCGTTCGGGTATCGATAAAGACCACTTGGAAGCATTGAATCTTTCCTGTGGAGTATGGGTAGTGGATTTGCAAACACAAATAGTATTACCGCACGATGCTAAGGCAAAACAAATTTTTCAATAGTTTTTAATCGGTGGGAATTATTGTCCCCTTTCGTCTCATTAAATGCTACAATAGAAATAGGGACTTTTTTATGTCTATGATGCTTAGTAGCCGGGCGACCCAAATTGGTGATTCGCCTACACTCAAAATTAATGCCAAAGCGCGCGCGCTTAAGGCAGCGGGAAAACCTGTGATTCATCTAGGCGGGGGAGAGCCCACCTATCCTGCCCCACAATCTGCCGTGGATGCTATTATCCAAAAGGCACAATCCCACAAAATTAAATACACTCCTTCATCAGGTACGCCCGAATTAAAACAAGCTGTTTTACAATATATGCAAACGCACTATGCACATGCGTTTGGCGCGCAACATGTACTTATTTCTGCGGGGGCTAAACAAGCTCTTTTTAATTTTTTGTTAGCTGCGGTGAATCCCGGCGACGAGGTCATTTTTCCTGCACCGTTTTGGGTGAGCTATCCGGAAATGATCAAATTGGCGGGAGGAACCCCAGTTGTCGTGCAGCCCGCACAGGGTTTGCGTGTGGGTGCACAAGAAATTATCAGTGCGGTTACTGCGCGTACCAAAGCTATTCTTCTCAATAGCCCTTGTAACCCGGCAGGTCATATTATAAAACCGGAGTTAATAAAACAAATTGTTCGTTTCGCACAAGAACGTAAGATTTTTTTAGTCATGGATGATATTTATCATCAGTTAGTTTTTGATGGAGCAAAAACGCCTAATCCGTGTGCGTATGCCACTGATTTCACAAATTTGGTTATCATCAATGGGGTTTCAAAACTGTATGGACTGACGGGCTTGCGCATAGGCTGGGCTGTTAGCGAGAATGCGGAACTCATCAGTGCAATGGGGCGTATGCAAGCGCAAAGCACTTCTTGCAACTGTGATTTAAGCGAATGTGCCGCAGCGGCTGTGTTAAACGGCCCGCAAGATTGCGTTATACAGTTGCGAAATGTATTGGAAGAAAACCGAAATATTTTATTGGAAGAACTTTCTAAAATTCCGCATATTCATGTGGAAAAACCCGAAGGCACATTTTATAGTTTTGTTGATTTCAGTTATTACAATAAAGATTCTAATGCACTGGCTGCGTATTTGTTAGAGAAAGAATTGGTAGCTGTCGTTCCAGGAAAGGCCTTTGGCGCGGAAGGATATCTACGTATTAGTTTTTGTGCGGATCAAACCGCAATTAAAGAAGGTGTGCGGCGTATTGCGAACGCCTTAAAAAATCTGCCCCAACAGGGCTAAAATTAGTTAAGAGGGAAAAAGAATGAAAACATTGAATGCAAAGCCGGACTTTTTTAAACCGACTTATGGTTTAGACAAAGCCGGAATTAAAACCACCAAGACCGTTTATTGGAACCTTTCCACTCCGGCCTTGTATCAAGAAGCGCTCAAACGCAATGAAGCGAATGTCGTTTATGGCGGGCCGCTGTGCGTGAGCACGGGCAAACATACCGGCCGTAGCCCAAATGACCGCTATTTTGTAGAAACCAAAGATATCGAAGGAAAACTCTTTTACAATAAAAGCAATAAAGGTATTAAAGAAAAATATTTCAACCAAATTTTTGCCAAAGTACAAAAATATGTAGCCAACAAAGATTTGTTTGTTCGTGATGCTTACGTAGGTTCTAGCGAAGCTTCCCGCTTAAAAGTTCGTGCTATTACAGAATGTGCTTGGACAAACATGTTTGTAAAAAACATGTTCATTGAGCCCAAACAAGAAGAACTTAAAAAATTTGTTCCTCAGTTTACTTTAATCTGCTTGCCTAAAATGAAAGTAAACCCGAAAACCGACGGTACTGTTTCCGAAACGGCCATTTTAATCAACATCAAAAAGAAAATTATTTTGGTTATTGGTACCGAATACGGTGGCGAAAATAAAAAAGCGTTGTTCACGGTAATGAACTTTCTCTTGCCGCAAAAAGGAATTATGACGATGCACTGCTCTGCCAACGTCGGCAAGAAAAACGATAGCGCCATTTTCTTCGGGCTGTCCGGTACCGGTAAAACCACCTTGTCTGCCGATATTACCCGTGGGCTCATCGGTGATGATGAACATGGTTGGGATGAAGACGGAGTATTCAACTTTGAAGGTGGCTGCTATGCTAAAGTGATCCGCTTAAGCCAAGAAGCTGAGCCACAAATCTATTCCACCACCCGCCGCTTTGGTACGGTTTTGGAAAATGTAGTTTTTGACCCGGAAACCGGCAAGCTTGATTTGGATGATGATACGCTTACCGAAAACACCCGTGCCTGCTATCCGCTTAATTTCATTGATAACGCGGTAGAATCTAAACGCGCTACTCACCCCAAAAATATCATCTTTTTAACCTGTGATGCTTTTGGTGTAATGCCGCCTATCTCGAAACTTTCTCCGGATCAAGCGCTTTACCACTTTATCAGTGGGTATACCGCTAAAGTAGCTGGCACGGAAAAAGGTGTCAAAGAACCTACCAGCACGTTCTCTACCTGTTTTGGCGGGCCTTTCATGCCTTTGCACCCGTCTGTGTACGCGGAACTTTTGAAAAAGAAAATCCAAAAACACAAAGTCAACTGCTGGCTCGTTAACACGGGTTGGATTGGCGGCCCTTATGGGGTAGGCAATCGTATTAGCATTAAATATACGCGTGCTTTGTTGAATGCGGCGTTGGACGGCAAACTGGCCAAAGCCAAATTTGTGACCGATCCTGTGTTCGGTTTCCAAATTCCTACGGCTTGTGCAGGTGTTCCGGCTAATATCTTGAATCCGCAGAAAACCTGGAAGAACAAAAAAGCGTATATGGAGAAGTATCAATCCTTGGCAAAAGCCTTTGTTGAAAACTTCAAAAAATACGAAGCTGGCTGCTCTAAGGCTATCTTAGCGGCCGCCCCGAAAGTAAAATAAACTTTCTAAAGTAGCAAAATATTGGGGCACCCCCTATACAAAGGGTGCCCTAATATACTATACTAATGGTAAATTAATTTAAAGGAGGCCTATTATGGCAAAAGCTAACGCTCAATTTATGAAACCCTTAACCCCTAGCACCACTTTGGCGACAATTGTGGGCAACAATGCTCTTCCCCGCACGGAAGTAGTGAAAAAGATGTGGACCTACATTAAAAATAACGGTTTACAAGACAAAACCAACAAACGCATGATCAATACCGATGCTAAATTGGCTCCGTTGTTTGACGGTAAATCTCAAATTAGCATGTTTGAAATGAACAAATATCTTTCCAAACATCTCAGCTAATTAAATTGTAATTTAACTAAAAATCCCCGGGTTATGGCCCGGGGATTTTTAATTTGAAGGATTATCTACGCTTGCGCGGAACTGGCGGAATCCGGTGGAGGCGGAGCAGCAAGTTGGTACCCTGCTGCTTGGGCCATGGTGCAGAATTCCGGGTGGCCGTTGGGCACACATTTCTTTTCAATGCTTCCGTTACCTTCTACAGTCAATTGCAAGGCGGCTCCATGATACATACCGCCATCGCGGGTCATGAGTTGAATGCCTTGATTGCCTCCCAATACTTCTAATCTCCATTTACCCGCTGCCGTTGGATCTGAAATAGTGACAGCCCCTTGCTCATTGAGGGTATCTAAGTTCTGGGCAAACCGGTCATGCTCCATATAATAGATGCTTTGCGCGGTGCCTAAATCACCCAACACTTGTACGGCTTCCGCCATACGAGAACGTTCCACCGCCCGCGTATATTGAGGCAAAGCAATGGACGCCAAGATACCAATAATCAGTACTACTACCAACAACTCAATTAATGTAAACCCCTTTTTCATAAGCTATCTCCTTCCCAACCAAATTTGTGAAAGGAAGTTATTAGCTTCCTATTATAGTTTACGCTTTTTTCGTGAATTTTCAAGACCCTTTTTTGACGTGGGACCTGACGAAATTCTCGGTTGTTTTTGGCTTTTATAAGAGGTGGAATCAAATAGTTGCGGTTGTGAAAGGGGCATAGCTGGCATAATAGGCGAGGAGGTTTCGGCCTCGCTCTGTGCGAGAGAATGCTCTTTCCCAAAAAACACGGTTACGGCAAGCTTATGCTGTTGGGCATAGGTTTCAATTTCGTGCTGTAATTGGTCCCAATAGGTTTGATTATTTTGTACGTAAATCTCGTTATACAGAGGTAGTAAGTGTGGGTAATGCACGTCTATAAAGTCCATGACTTTACGCCGAAATGCAGAACGCATATTTAGTTTATCAAAGCGAAATTCCCGCGCATAGGGGGCGGTTTGCTGGATGATTTGTTTCCAATCGCTAATGCCCGGCAAAAGCGGCGCTGCCATAATGGCCGTAGAAATGCCGGCTGTGTGCAATGTTTTAAGTGCAGTTGTTTTTTCTGCCACGCTACACGTACCCGGCTCTACTAATTGACGTACGGCCTCATCCACCGTAGAAAACGAGAAAGCCACCTCACAGCAGGGTAATTGTTGGAGAAGATCTAAATCGCGTACAACCAGAACTGATTTAGTCAAAATGGATACATACGCTTGGCAGTGTACCAATTGTTCTAAAATACGACGGGTAACCCGGTATTTCTTCTCAAATATATTATACGGGTCTGTTACCGAACTAAGTAGTACCGGCTGATGAAACAGTTTTTGGGCTTGCAGTGCCGCTGCTCCAGTTTTTATATCTAAAAAATCACCCCAGTCTTCCTGGTGGGTGGAAAATTTACACATAAATTGTGCATAGCAATACAGACACTTATGCGGACATCCCACATACGGGTTAATGACGTAGCCGGCACCGGGTATTTTGGATTTAGTGAGGTATGATTTCACAGGAACAGTAGCGATACGAATCATATTTCTATTGTAGCAAAATCGTTCTAATTAATTTTTGCGCTGGCAAAAAGGGATGTTTTCCTGTAAGATAGAAGCACAAACTTACATAAAGGGGAAAGCGGATGAATAAGAAATTATCCTCCTGGTGGGAGGAAAGGACAGACCAATCTTATGTTGCTAAGCGTTCTTTGATTGCACCGCACCACGCGGAAAAATTTGCACCCTTTAGACGTTTTATCATATATTATTGTGGAGCTAATTTTGTGCCGGAGCGGGTAGAAGAAACACAAGCAGGGCTTACCTACTTGATAGAAGGAGAAAAAGAACCCTATGAGCCCATGGAACAAACCCCATGGGTAGACCGGGCGGAAGACCTGATGATGTTAGTAGGGGGAGCAGTCCGGCATGATAATCCCGAAATCATTCCCATTCTGTATGTATCGATGGGCTTTACCGGGGAACAGCATAAAATGGAATTTTCAAGCGATCAGGTTCCGTTAAGTGAGGATGACAATGGTACGGTCCGTGTTATATGCGGGCAATTTAAAAATGTGGTCCACAGTGTGCCTGTTCCTAAAGATGTGACAGTATTAGACATAACGCTTGCCCAAGGGGGGGTGTTTGATTGGAAGGTTCTCTCTGATTGTAAAGCATTTATCTATGTTGTCAGTGGTAAGGTGCAAATCGGGAACCAAGAGTCACTTGCCAATTGTCAAACAGACACCTTGGTATGGGTACACGGAAAAGAAGTGCATCTGTCGGCAATGTGCAGTGGCGGGCGGGTTTTGTTAGTTGTTTTACCTAAAGAACAAGAAAAAAACAGGCAAGGTAGTTACGTGCAGGAAATCTTGCCAGCGTTGGACTATATTAAGTAAGAAAAAGGAGTGTATATGAAGAAATGGATATTGGCCATTGTGTTAGCGGGGGTATTGTTCCCGGCGCATGCACAATTGCAACGTAAATATCAATACGGGGTGGAACCAACGGATAACATCACCAGCTTGGAAATCAACCCTACATTTACCGCTATTGATGATAGCGCAGGTGTTTCTACCAGTGGCGTTACAGCCAAAATGTATAAGGTCATTAACCCCAATTGGAACTGGGGTGTAGAGGTCCCACTCACACGTTTTGAATCTCCGGAAAAATCCGTCAGTGGGTTGGGAGATATTACGTTCGCTGTTAACTGGATGCGTCCGGAAAGTATCCAGGGGGGCTTTGGTTACGGGGCGCACATGGAAATGATTGTACCTACCGCTACGGACAAACGGTTAGGTGCGGGCCAGGTGCAAGTGGGGCCAGCGGCATTTGCGCTCTATTCCTGGGATAACGGAATTTTTACAGCGTTAGGTTATAAGCATATGCTTTCTCTGTTTGGGGATCATGCACGGGACGATATCAATATGGGTCGCTTGCGCTATAATTTATCCTACTTATCGCAAAACAAATGGTGGATCCAGGGTAACTTGTATTACTATCACGATTTTGAAAATTCCGGGAAAATGGAGCTAGTACCTGAAGTGGAAGTTGGTACCTTGATTAACGACGGTACTGCAATGTACGCCAACTTTAGTACCCACGCTGCCGGAAATGCTCATTCCAAAGATTGGAGCGTAGGCATAGGGTTTAGAATCCTATACCTGTAATAAAACCAATACAAGAAAGACCTCCTACTATAGGGAGGTCTTTTTGCGTGGTTTCTAAATCTGCGCCCGACGGGAGTCGAACCCATATTTCCAGCTTCGGAGGCTGACGCTCTATCCATTGAACTACGGGCGCGTTAAGACGAGAAATTATATCAGTATTATAGCATACTATGAGCTCCGAGACAAAATGTCCTCCCTCTCGGCCGTTATGCAAGGGCAGATAACCTATCTTCTCTCCGATCGTACCAAGCACATTTTATATAATATAAGCAAGCCCGCGAAGAGCCCGTTTATACTGCAAAAGAATTAGCGTGCCTGTGGCTGGTGGTAACGGCCCTCCAAAAGGTACCAACTCAGTGGCTTATATGGGCCGGAAGAATGGTGCGGATTTGAGCTTGATTGAAGCCGCCATTAAAGACAATGGCTTGCGTAAAAACAAATTGCAAAAAGAATATTGGAAAGAGTGTCCAGTCTTAAAGCGCCCAAAATTGCTATACTTTGGGTAGCTTTTAAGGGCAGAACGGACGATTGCCGTTTATTTTGACAGAATGGAATATACAGGAGTGGGAAAATGGTAAAAAAAATCCTTGTAATGGGGGGAGCCGGTTATATCGGGTCGCATACCGTCAAACATTTATTAGATCATAATTATGAAGTGGTTGTGGCCGATAATTTAATTTACGGGCACCGTGAAGCAGTGGACGCACGGGCGCAGTTTGTACACGCCGATCTGATGGATCCGCATTGTTTGGATTTATTGTTTACGCATCATCCCGTTGAAGCGGTCATTCATTTTGCTGCTTTTGCTTATGTAGGGGAAAGTGTAAGCGATCCTGAGAAGTATTATTACAACAATGTCATGGGAACAGTGAACTTGTTGCATGCTATGTTGGCGCACGGAGTCAAAAAAATCGTTTTCTCCAGCACGTGTGCCACTTATGGCGAACCACAATATACTCCCATTGATGAAAAACATTCCCAAAACCCCATCAATCCGTATGGCCGCACCAAACTGATGATTGAGCAAATCTTTGCCGATTATGAACGCGCTTACGGGTTGGAACATATTGCCTTGCGTTATTTTAATGCAGCGGGGGCTTCGGCCGATGGTACGATTGGTGAAAGCCACAGCCCGGAAACACACCTTATTCCATTGGTGCTTAAGACCATTAAAGGTGAGCGCAAAGAAATTCAGGTATTTGGTACCGATTATGACACGCCGGATGGTACATGTATTCGCGATTATATCCATGTAGAAGATTTAGCACAGGCGCACCGTTTGGCCGTTGAAAAATTAGGTAGCTACAGCGGTTGTATTAACTTGGGAACGGGGATTGGCACTTCAGTCAAAGAAATTATTACAGCAGCTGAAGAAGTCAGTGGAAAAAAATGCCCCACCGTTTATGCTCCGCGCCGTGCCGGGGACCCAGCACGATTGTTTGCGAACAATACCAAAGCTAAAGAAATTTTAGGATGGCAGCCAAAATATACACGCATCAAAGATATTATCCAAACCGCCTGGGTGTGGGAACAACATAGGAAATATTGAGAACCTGGACAAATTTGAATGGCAAAAGTTATCCTATAACTGTTTCGGCGTGTTTGCGCGGATAACGTAGCAGAATAGCCAATAAAACGCCTATCCCTAACAAGTACGGGTAATACAAATATTTCATAATTCCGATGGGGGAAATCCCGGCCAAATTGGCGGCCATGAGCAACTGGGCGCCATAAGGAATAATTCCCTGGATTACGCACGAACAGATATCTAGTAAGCTGGCACTCCGATTGGGTGCAATATGAAATTGGGTTGCAATATCTTTGGCAATGGGGCCTGCCATAATCAGCGCAATGGTATTATTGGCCGTGCACAAATTGGCAAAGCTCACAATGCCCGCTATGGCTAATTCCGCCCCGCGTTTGGAGCGGATAGGGGCCGTCATCCGCTGGATAATAAAAGCGATACCTCCGTTGTAGCGGATCATTTCCAGTAAGCCACCTGCTAACAACGTAACAATAATTAGTTCTGCCATACCGGTAATGCCGTTGCCCATGGCACCTAACCAACTCCATACGGTAAAACTGCCCGTATATAGCCCAATAAGCCCACACAAGGCCGTACCGCACAGCAAAACCAGCATTACATTTACACCCAAAATAGCGGCAATCAGCACACAGGCATACGGGACTACTTTTATCCACGCAATTGTTTCAAATATAAAACTGTTTTGTGCGCTGCTTCCCACCAACATGTAAAGTAACATTGTTAGTAGGGCAAACGGGAAAACGATGGCAAAGTTAGTTTTAAATTTGTCATCCATTTTGCACCCTTGCGTACGGGTGGCTACGATGGTGGTATCCGAAATAAAAGACAAATTATCCCCAAACATGGCTCCACTGACTACCACCGCGGCCATTAGCCCAATCGGCAATCCGGTTTGGGTACTCAACCCTGCGGCGACCGGGGTCAACGCTACAATAGTTCCAACGGAGGTCCCTACAGAAACCGATACCAGGCACGCGGCAATAAATACGCCGGCCGCTATAATATTGCCTGGTAATACGGATAAGGTCAACTGGACGGTGGCATCTACTGCGCCCATAGCTTTGGCGGTTTGGGCAAAGGCCCCTGCCAAGATGAAAATTAAAATCATTAACATAACATTGGGGTTGGCGGGCCCTTTACAAAATAGTTCAATCCGGCGGTGCAAGCTGCCGCCCCGGCTCATGGCTACGGCCACGATGCACGCCAGCACAAAGGCCACTGTTAGGGGCATTTTGTAAAAATCACCCACTGCCACGCCTACTGCTACATAGGCCACTAAAAATACTCCCAAAGGGAGTAATGCCAGCGGATTAGGGGGAAAGTTCTCCGGCTTCATACTCTTATTATACAAAATGTGGTTTTTTTAAACTTTTTCATGTATAATTAATATGAGATGCGTTGTAAAAATAAACGTATTTTTTATTGAGGTGTAATTATGAAAAACTCCCTTGGTTTTACACTAATTGAGCTAATGGTAGTAGTTTTAATTATCGGGATTTTATCTTCTGTTGCATTGCCGTCTTATCAGCGCGCAATTCAAAAGAGCCGGTTTATGGCAATGCTCCCAAGTGCAAAAACCATCGCGGCTGCGAACGAAGTTTATTGGCTAGCCAACCGCACATACGGCACAGCGGCAGATTTGGATGTATCTGTTCCCGATCTGAATGTTAATGTAGTGCGAGGCACTGCTTCTTCGGGATTTAACGCCATTTCATATGTGGAAGTGACCCGGCCGGACTTACCTCATAACAAATTGGTGATTTATCAGCAAAAAAGCGGATCTATGCCCGGTGAAGTACATTGTGAAGCCGCTAGTGGGGACGCGCAAGCGCATCGGTTGTGTAAAGAAGGGTTGGGCGGAACTTTTCGGGGGCCTTCCTATGGGGGTTATTCGGCGTATGTGTTAGGTAAGGCGTCATATGGTATGACCCGCGGTTGGGATTTGAATGAAGATGGGGAGATGAATATAGCCGACGTAACCGGTCTAATCGATTTGCTGTTACAAGATAAAGCTTATACAGGGATGAATAACGAAAGTACGAACTGTGTTATTCAGGTACTATTGAGCGGCAGTTCCAATATTCCTGGATGTGAATGGGCGGTAGGGAACCCGGATGATGGCGGGTCCGACAATTCCGGGGATGACGGTGATGACGATTAACCGAGTATAGCCCTTACTGGGGGTTGAACGGCCCTTGGAGTGTATGAGTAAATTTTCTTTTCAACAATATGTTCGTGCCCGCCGGCCGCTTTGCGTAGCTTACGAAAGCGGCCGTTGGCTTAGGCATAAAATGTTGGGCTGGGCCGAGCCGCGTACCCCGGTGTGGTATGGGTTTGACCGCCGCCCGGCAAATGTAACGCGCGAACCTTTACCGCTAAACGAACGGTGGTATCGTATCCGCCGTCCGCTTCATGTGCATGAACACATCTATTATAATTTGGACAATGCCCTCAACGTAAATCCAAACGTCAAAGGGTTTGCGTTTGTTTTTTTTATGGGTATTGGTGATTACCTATATACTACCCCTGTTTTGGCTGCTTTAAAGAAAAAATATCCTCAAATGTCTTTTTATGGCTATGTGGGCGCTCAGTTTGACCGAAACAATTCCCCTTTAGTGGGTAAATTATTGGCGGAAAATCCGTATTTTGAGAAGGTCTGTTATTTTGACGGTATGCGACATCCGCTCATTTGGAAAAATTACGATTATAGTGCCGCTCTAAAGGATGTGCCTGCCGGTTTTTTGGTAATTCCCATGTACTATGAATATGGAACTCACATTCAGCACCGTGTATATAGTTTGTTTGATACATTCGGGCTTGCCAAACCGGAGCAGTTACCCACGCCGCAGATGTACTTTCCCGATTCGCTCCCGGCGCAAGTGGCGGATTACTTGAATTCTGCCCGTCATAGTGCCAAGGGAAAAAAAGGTATTGTTTTCTTGCAACTTGATTCCCGCGGGTCTAATTACGTGTATCCTCACATACGCGCGCTGGCACAAGGGCTTATCGACCAAGGGTACACCGTGATGAGTGTAACCAAAGGCGGCCCCACGGAATTGGAAGATTATATAGAAATTGATATCAAGAAATTGTCGATTAACCAAACTTGGCAATTGTTAGCGACACTTCGGCAAGAATTTGCATTGTATGTAATAGCTGTTAACAGCGTGTTCTGGGCGGCATCGGCGGGGCTTAATTTACCCAATCTGGGCTTGCAACACTGGGTGGACCCCAAAGTCCATAATTTGTGGTATCCCAATATTGAGGTTGTTACCAACCATTTTTATCCGCTGCTGCCGCGCGAGAAACAAATTTTAGCCCCCCAACAAAGTTATACCCCGCACAATAAAAAAATCATCGATTATGACCCGCAATGGGTGTTGCGCTGGTTTAACGAAAAATTTGGAGATACAAAATGAGCTCATCAAATACCGGTACCTATGTGTACGACAAAAAACTAGGCAAAATGGTCAAAATTTCCGATCAAATTCCGTCCTGCCAAAAGGGAAAAACGCACACGTGCTGTGCTAATTGTTGCTGTCATGAACATTGATTCTGTTCCGCTTTCTACAGAGGAAAAGCCCCTTTCGCTAGCTGCTACAGAACAGGTGGAAGTATCTCTCCTGTTGCGTGAATCGTTGCGGCATTTTCTGGCGGTTTTGAAGCGTTGTTTTTTGCCGCATTTTTTAGGCGGTTTGGGTATTTTCTTGTTAGTGGCTTATGTTACAACCATTACGCTTTTTTCGGGTTGGGCTTCCCCGTTGAAATGGATGGGAATGTTTGTTGCATTGTGTTTATTTGGGGTGGCCGCGTTTGGGTATTCGTTATTTACCTCTTGTGTGTTGGCGGTGCGGTTAGCTTGCAGCGAATGGAACGATTTTATCGAGCGGATTTTGTCTTTGGTTCAACAACGTACAGCCAGCCAACTGGTGGATATGAATGTAGGCCTTACTAAACCGGAAGCCGCCCATTTGGTGCGTGGAAGTGTACGCGATGTATTTGGTGTGGTGAAACACCAACAGACGGGTTTGCCGCGTGGCATTCTTGTGATATGTCTAGGTATGTTGGCGGCTGCCACACGGGCCGTATTATCTGCTAAAATTATGAAGTGGTCCGGAAAAACCATCCAGCTAGGCAAATTGTTTGCCGGTAAAGCCACGCTGGTGGGGGCCATTTTTTTGAATTTGCATTTTTTTGCGACAGTTTTGCTGGGCTTGTGTTATTTGGTAGGATTGGTGGTGTTGGTATTTAATATTTATTTAGTGATTTTATGGAAATAGGGGTTTGTTATGCGTTATGTGTGGATTTTTTTGTTTTTGTTAGTTTCTGTGGCGGCCTCCGCTCACACGGCAAGCGCACTGTTTGAACGTGCCAAAAAAGAATCCAATCTGCAAACGCAAATTGATTTATTAACACAGGTCATTAAAAAGTCTCCCACACATGTGGGGGCCTATCATTATCGGGCGGATGCTTATCAAGCATTAGGAAATACACGCCAGGCCATCGCGGATTATAACAAGGTAGTGTCTCTACGCCCCAAAGATCCGTTTCGCTATTATGCCCGTGGGTTAGCGTATTCACACGCGCAACAACCACAACTGGCCCTGGCGGACTTTACCAAAGCAATTCATCTTAAACCGAATTATAAGAATTTTTACCTGGCCCGTGCCCGGCAATATCATGCGATGGAGAAACATGGCCTGGCTTTGGCTGATTACACCAAATATGCTGGCAATTGGAGCCGCGCCAAGACAGATTTGCTGGAAGAAGTAATTCCAGTTAGTTTGGATGCATACCGCTACGATGTCGCACGGCAACAAGTAAACGCATTAGCTTCCCGGGGAAACGATTCAGCTTCGTTGCATTTTTGGCAAGGGCGTATTTTGCAAAGTGAAAATAAGTTAGATGAAGCTGTCTGCGAATTCAGCAAGGCAATCAATCGCAAGCCAGATTGGCCTTTGGCATATCAATGGAGGGGAGCGGCCTTTCGCGAGATGGGGGATTACGAGGCCGCCATTGACGATTATAACCGCGTAGTGGAACTGTTGCCCGAACCTTACTGGTTTAACCGCCGTGGTCTTGTGCATGAAGAACAAAAACAATTTGAAAAAGCTGTGGCAGATTATACCCGCGCCATTGAGCTAAACCCCAAATGGGCCGTTGCGTATAACAACCGCGGTTTTGCCCGGATGAATTTAAAACAGTGGGAAAAAGCCAAGGCGGATTTTGAAACCGCCATCCGGTTGGATCCATCAGCTCCAACTCCGTATGTGAATTTAGCAGG
>JBGUMP010000039.1:0-3354 GCA_045116875.1 Elusimicrobiaceae bacterium
GGATGTATTCAAAGCAAAATAGAAAGTATCGGGCGCGTTGTCAGCCCCGGTAAAGGGTTTCACGGCGATTTCTTAAAACAATCTTAGCGCTCGGTTGAAAACAGGGGCGTGTCATCCCAGGTGGCATAAGCGGATAACAACGGCGCAATTTGACTAGCGTTGTGGGATTTTGCTGCGATGGCCTCGTGTGTTTTGGGGTTAATGATGCAGATTCCCGGCACGCAGTGATCCATAATCCACATCATGGGGCACGATTGAGCCAAATCCCCCGCACAACGAACGCTGATACTTTGCCCGGTGTTTACAATACTACTGGTATAATAATTTGTAATATTCTTAAATGTAAATATTTTTTGAACGGCCCGTTTGAATGCACGCTCATACGGACAGCCGTCCCAAGTTACTAAAAGCACTCTTTTTTTATCGCCCAGCAGATATTCTTTCCATTGGGGATTATCGGCCATGCTGTCATACACTTGTTGCGGAATTTGTACGGCTTTTACGTTTTCCAACGCAATAGTTTGTCCTTGCACTTGTACAAATGAAATTTGTTTTTCCTTGGGCGCATTCCAATCTATATGTTTGTACGCATAATAGCCCAGCCCTACTAAACATAATAAAACGATGATAAAGTTTGTCCGCATGTACTCTTTTCCTAATTTACCAATCTTGATATTTTTTGAGTAATTCTTCTGCTTGTTTCATATCGCCGGAGCCGTCTATAATAATCTTTTTAGCTTTAGGATTAATGATACAAAGTTTCGCCGCGCATTGTTGGTGAAGCCACAGTTTAGGGCAAGACTTGACGGCAGAGATAGGGCATGAGACATACCACGAAGCCCCTAGATTTACAACATGTTTGCGATAATATTCCCTGTACCCTTTTTTATTAAATAAATTTCTTAATTCTTTCTTAACGGCAAAGGAAGAGGCCGGTTTCCCTCCAAATGGCAGGGCCAATACGTATTTTTGATTGCCCGTGATGTAGCGCGTCCAACTATCAGAACTTTTATCGTCATACAATTCTTTGGGAAGGGAAATCATCTTTACGTCAGGTAATGATTTTGGGCGCGGGGCAATTTTACCGTTTAAATGAATAGGGGTCGGCGAGTCTTTTTGAAGAAAATCTTCCCAATCTACCTTCGTAGATAAATAAACAATTAGGCATGCCAAAAATGCCAAACAAAGAAATAAATCCCTATACATTGTTGTTCTCCATGAGTTTGATGATTTTTTTAACAAGTTGATTATAGCAAAATTAATTTCCTTTTTTGCATTAAATATACTACAATGTATAGGAATATTCACGTGCGCTTCTCTACGCGCGCGCTAACTTATTTATAGGGAGAAAACCATCATGGTGAAGAAAACCGTCAAAAAAACAACTGCAAAGAAAACAGCTGTTAAAAAAACTGTTTCTAAAAAAATTAAAAACACCAAATATGTCTATTCCTTCGGCGCCGGTAAAGCGGAAGGAAATGGAAAAATGAAAGAACTTTTAGGCGGAAAAGGCGCCAACTTGGCCGAAATGTCCGGTCAGCTTAAATTGCCCGTTCCTCCTGGATTTACGATTACCACAGAAGTTTGTACCTACTATTGGAACAACAAAAAAACCTATCCTAAAACCTTAAAAGCAGACGTAGAAACCAACCTCAAGAAAGTAGAAAAAGAAACCAAAAAACAATTTGGTTCCGCTACCAACCCGCTGTTAGTTTCTGTACGTTCCGGGGCCCGGGCTTCCATGCCGGGTATGATGGAGACCATCTTAAACATTGGTCTTACCGAAAAAACCATCCCGGGGATGATTGCTAAAACCAATAATGCCCGTTTTGTATATGACGCTTACCGCCGCTTGATTATGATGTATTCCGACGTTGTAATGGAAAAAGCCGCCGGTATTGAACCCAAAGATGGCGAAGGCATCCGCAAAATTCTAGACGGTATGATGGCTGCCAAAAAAGCTCAACTCAAAGTAAAAGATGATACGCAAATCCCGGCCGAAGAACTCAAAAAGCTATGCGTAGAATTTAAGAAAACCGTTAAAAAAGTGCTCGGCAAAGAATTCCCGGATGACCCGGTTGAACAATTGTGGGGCGCCATCGGCGCAGTGTTTGCTTCTTGGAACGGGAAACGTGCCATTGCTTACCGCGCTATTGAAAACATTCCCAACGATTGGGGTACCGCTGTAAACGTGCAAACCATGGTATTTGGTAACATGGGCGAAACCAGCGCTACCGGTGTAGCTTTCACCCGCAATCCCGGTAATGGGGATTCCCACTTCTATGGGGAATACTTAATCAACGCGCAAGGCGAGGACGTGGTGGCCGGTATCCGTACTCCCTCCCCAATGAATAAATGGTCCACAAACGCCCATTCTGCTCACTTGCCTACGCTTGAAAAAGTGATGCCGAAAGTTTACAAAGAATTAGACGCAATCCAAAAGAAATTGGAAAAACACTTCCACGATATGCTCGATATCGAATTTACCATTGAACACGAACGTTTGTGGATGCTTCAGTGCCGTGTGGGTAAACGCAACGGAATTGCCGCTGTACAAATGGCTTTGGACATGGTAAAAGAAAAACTCATCACCAAAGAAGAAGCCGTACTGCGCGTCACCCCTGCTCAACTAGGCGAACTGTTGTTACCCGCCATTGACCCGGCCGCTGAAAAAGGTGCCAAAGCCATTGCCCAAGGGTTGCCTGCCGGCCCCGGCGGTGCCTGTGGTAAAATCGTTTTCAACTCCGAAGATGCCATTGCCTTGCAAGCCAAAAATATTCCTGCTATTTTAGTGCGTGAAGAAACAAACCCCGAAGATATTGAAGGGATGCGCGCAGCGGCGGGTATTTTAACACAACGCGGCGGTATGACCTCTCACGCGGCATTAGTAGCACGCGGTTGGGGTAAATGCTGTATCGTTGGGTGCGGCGAATTGGAAATTGACCTTAATAAAAAAACCGTCAAGATGGGCGGCAAAACCTTCAAAGAAGGTGACTCTTTAACCTTAAACGGTACCAAGGGATATGTGTATGACGGAGCCCTGAAAATGTTAGGTGCCGGCGAAGGAAATAAGAACTTAACCAACTTCCTGGCGATGTGCGACAAAGTGCGTGTGCTCAAGGTGCGCGCCAATGCCGATACGCAGGCCGATGCCATTAAAGCCCGCAAATTTGGGGCCGAAGGGATTGGTCTGTTCCGCATTGAACACATGTTCTACGGTCAACATTCCGAAGTGCCGCTGTTCATCTTACGCAAGATGATTTTGGCCGGTAATGAATTTGAACGCAAAGCGGCTGTGGAAGAACTCTTCCCACACATGAAAAAAGAAATCAAAGCCACGATGAAAGCCATGAC
>JBGUMP010000040.1:0-10134 GCA_045116875.1 Elusimicrobiaceae bacterium
CAATGATGTTCTTCATCCCTTTTTGACCGCCGGCAGACCCACTGCCGCGTAGGCGCAGTTTGCCCACCTCCAAGGAAACATCATCAAAACAAATGATCACCCGATCGGACGTAATTTTGTAAAACCGGGCCAGGCTGCTAACAGCCTGACCCGATAAATTCATATACGTGTGGGGTTTTAGTAAAAAGACCTCATGCCCCGCCACGGATACTTTGGCATATTCTCCCAGCTTTTGCCAGGGTTTCCACTCGGCTCCCCATTTACTAGCGGCCGCGTCCACGATGCGAAATCCCACATTGTGCCGCGTACGCTCGTATTCAGGGCCGGGATTGCCCAGGCCAGCTAGGAGATATTGCATAAACTATTTCTTAGCAGCGTCCGTACCTTTGGTAAGGTTACCTTCTTCGTCTTTCTTACCTTTGGTAGAGGAGCTTTCCGGCTGGGCAGCAGCGGCATCCGCAGCAGCGGCAGCAGGAGCCGGCGTTTCTTCATCTTTCGGGATGGCCAAGTGCACCACCGGGGCCTCTTTATCGGTGATAAGTTCTACGCCTTCCGGTAGTTTAATATCCCCGGCCACAATACCTTTGTTGATGGTCATGGGGGTAATATCTACCACAATTTCGTGCGGGATAGCACTTACCAAAGCGCGTACTTCAATTTCACGCATGATGTGTTCCACGATAGCGCCATATTGGGCGATATCAGCAGAAGTACCTTCCAAGCGGATCGGCACAACCACGTCCATTTTATCTTTCATGCTTACGCGTTGAAAGTCGGCATGGATCGGGCGATCGGTTACCGCGTGGTATTGTACTTCTTTCACAAGCGCGAGTTCCTGCTTGCCATTTAAGTTAATTTCTACTAACGTATTTTTACCGGCTTTAATGATTTGATCCAAATCTTTTACGCTTACGGTTACGCTAACAGGTTCTTTATGCCCGCCATATACTACGGCCGGGATATTTTTTTCAGCTCTAATTTTGGATAGAGCTCCTTTGACGCCAATGCCTTCACGGGTGGCGGCAGAGATAGTTACTTTTTCCATCTTTTATTCCTCCAAGTATTTTGAAATTACATGAACATACCACTAATGGACTGACCATTGTGGTTGCGTTGGATAGCATCCGCCAAAATATGGGCAACGGACAGCGTCTCCACTTTGGGCCCTAAATCACGAATAGGCAACGAGTCAGTAATCACCAACTTTTTGATCTCACTGTTGTTGATACGTTCTATTGCGTTGCGTGATAAAAGAGCGTGGGCACACGCGGCATATACTTCGCGCGCACCTTGTTCTTTGATTTTATTGGCTACGGTGGTCAGCGTTCCGGCTGTATCCACAATATCATCAAAAATAATACAGATTTTGTCTTTTACGTCCCCAATGACGTTATAGACAACGGCCTCGTTGGGTTTGGGGCGGCGTTTATCAATAATTACCAGCCCGGCATCCATTTTAGCCGCAAATTTACGGGCGCGTTCTACACCGCCCACATCCGGGGAAATAACAACTAAATCTTCCCGTTTGAAGTTTTTAAAATAATCCAAAAATACGGTACGGGCACGCAAGTGATCTACCGGGATATCAAAAAATCCCTGGATTTGGCCCGCGTGTAAATCGATAGCCATCACACGGTCTGCCCCGGCTTGCGTAATTAAATTACATGCCAGTTTGGCTGTAATCGGCACGCGCGGAGAGGCCTTGCGGTCGGCCCGGGCATAGCCAAAATAAGGAATAACCGCCGTAATTTTACCCGCACTGGCGCGTTTGAAAGTATCAATCATAATTAAAAGTTCCATCAAATTTTCATTGACGGGCGGGCAGGTTGGTTGAATCAAATAGCAGTCATGCGCACGCACGGATTCTAACAATTGCACATCAATTTCTCCGTCAGCAAAGCGTTCCACGCGTAGTTTGCCAAGGTCCATATTTAAGTGTTCGCAAATTTTCTGCGCCAAAGCCAGGTTGGCATTACCGGAAAAAATGCGCATATCGCCGTTTACGATTTTAGTCATGTTCTTTTTTTACACCTTTGTTTTCTAAAACGACCTGACGCGAGCGGGCAATCGCCAAACCTTGGGCTGCAACTTCCTTGGTAATGGTTGACCCCGCGCCGATTTTTGCATATTCGTGCACCGTTACCGGCGCTACAAAATTCACGTTAGACCCTACAAACACGTGGTCTTCAATAACCGTGGTGTGTTTGTTTTTGCCGTCATAATTGCAGGTAATCGTACCCGCACCCACATTCACTCCGGCACCCATTTGGGTGTCGCCAATATAACTTAAGTGGTTTACTTTAGACCCTTCACCAATGACAGCTTTTTTAATTTCAGAAAAATTGCCCACTTTGGCACCCTTTTTCAAAACGGATTTTGGACGCAAATGCGCATACGGCCCCAGTTGGCAGGTTTCGGCCACTTCGGATTCTTCAATATAGGTGCCCAATTTAAGCGTAACATCATTATGAATGATAGAGTTATTGATATATACACTGCTTTCTAGCGTGCAGTTGGCACCAATTTGCGTATTGCCTAGTAAATAACAGCCGGAGGCAATCACGGTATCCGCGCCGATTTGTACGCCTGCATCAATATACGTATCTTGCGGGTTAATCAGTGTAACGCCATTATCCATGTGAAATTGGTTAATGCGGGCACGCATAATCTGTGCTGCTTCAGCTAGTTGTGCACGGCTGTTCACACCTAACGCTTGTGTATAATCGGGCGTGGTAAAAACGACGGCCGGCTTGCCTGCTTTTTTAATCAAGGCCAGCGTATCGGTTAAATAATATTCGTGTTTGGGCCCTTGCGGTTTTAATGCCGATAGCGCCTGTTGCAAGGCCTTGCTGTTAAATACATACATCCCACTGTTGATTTCATCAATTTGCCGGGTTTTTTCATCCGCGTCCGCTTCTTCCACAATTTTTTCAAATTGGTTTTGCGCATCCCGCACAATGCGTCCGTAACCGGCCGGATTGGGAACTTTAACAGCTAATACTAACGCCCCCGCTTTGGCTTGATTAAAAGTTTCTTGCATGGCTTGTAAGGTATCTGCTTGCAGTAGGGGGGTGTCTCCATTTAAAATCATTACATTGTCATGTTTTTGCAAGAAAGGTACGGCCGCTTTTACCGCTGAACCGGAGCCGGACAATTCCGTCTGCTCAAAAAATTCCACAGGGGCAGTAACGCCCCATGCGGAAATATTGTCTAAAACGGTTTGTTTGACTTGCTCTGCTCCGTGGCCAATCACAATGCCAATGGCTGCCGGGTTTAATGCCTGGGCAGCTTTTAGAATATGTGCTAAAATAGGGAACCCACACACCGCATGGAGCGGTTTAGGGAGATTGGATTTCATCCGCGTGCCTTTGCCGGCCGCGAGGATAAGAATACTATTTTTGGCTACCATTTTGTTTAACTCTTGCCTAAAAATAAAATTAAATTGATAGATATATTATACAAAACTACGCTTTGGCACGCAACAATGCTATTTTTGCTGTTTGCGTAGTCTATATTGTTCAATCAGTTTTCCAATTTTGTTTTCTTTTTCCCATTGGACTATCAATGCTTCCGCCTTTATTTTAAACTCTTCAACCGTCTTGCTGGAAGCGGCGGCTTGCTTAAATTGTCTGTTTTCTTCCTCTATAATGGAACAAAATTTCTTTTTAAATTCTTGTTCAACCGGATCATTGTATACAGTTGGATTACATTCTGCCAATACCAGTTTTAAAGCTGTATGAATTGCCAAACGTTGGTATCCAAAATATCCCCCGACACCTAGCAATACAATTCCCAGCAGAATGATTATTTTTTTCATATTTTTCCTTACAGATGTTTCTTTTTTACTTTCATGCGGGCTAACGCTTGCTTAATTTCTAGCTCTGCCAATTCAAAATCAATGTCCGCATCCTGGCTGGAAAGGGAATCTTTGAGCGCTTTGAGGCGTTGTTTTTCTTTCTCTTCGTCTATTTCTTCCGCTAGGCCTGCGCTTTCCGCAAATACGTTGACGGTATCGTTAAGCACTTCCGCAAACCCGCCCAATGCGGCAAATTCTTCTTCTTTCCCATCGATTTTATAACGTAGCGCCCCCATCCCCAACTGTACCACGGTTTGCACGTGGCCGGGCAAAACTCCCATCTCCCCCAACAAAGCAGGTAAAATCACCATATCTACCTGTTTGTCGGCGATGAGTTGTTTCTCGGGCGTGATTAAATTAAGCGTTAGCTTTTTAACCATTATTCTTTATCCTTTACTTTTTCGTAGGCCGCCAAAACGTCTTCAATGCCGCCGCACATGTAGAAACAGGATTCGGGAATATGGTCATATTCTCCTGCCACAATACCTTTAAAAGCTTTAATGGTATCGGCCAGTTTTACATATTTACCGGGATGCCCGGTAAATTGTTCGGCTACGCTAAACGGCTGCGAGAGAAATTTTTGGATACGGCGCGCCCGGGCAACGGTCTTTTTGTCTTCGTCCGACAGTTCGTCCATCCCCAAAATGGCAATAATATCTTGTAAATCTTTGTATTTTTGCAAGACACGGCGTACACTTTGCGCTACTTCGTAATGTTCCTGCCCTAAAATACGCGGGTCTAAAATGCGTGAGGTAGAAGCCAACGGATCTACCGCGGGATAAATCCCCAAGCTGGCAATTTGGCGGTCCAATACGGAGGTGGAATCCAAGTGCGTAAATGTGGCAGCCACACCGGGGTCTGTCAAATCGTCCGCGGGCACATAAACGGCTTGAATAGAAGTAATAGCGCCCTTTTTAGTAGAAGTTATGCGCTCTTGCAGGGCCCCAATTTCCGTATTTAAAGTCGGTTGATAACCTACGGCAGACGGCATACGTCCCAACAGGGCAGATACTTCGCTATTAGCCAACACAAAACGGAAAATATTATCCAAGAATAAAAGTACATCCTGCCCTTTTACATCGCGGAAATATTCTGCTTGCGTAAGCGCGGTTAAAGCAACTTTCGCACGAGCGCCTGGCGGTTCATTCATTTGCCCGTAGACAAGCACCGTTTTATCAAGCACGGTGGACCCGTCCGAAAGCTTGCTCTCGCTCATTTCCAGCATTAAATCGTTTCCTTCGCGGCTGCGTTCCCCAACGCCGCCAAATACAGAGCTGCCATGGTGTTCGCGCGCTACGTTATTAATGAGTTCCATAATAAGCACGGTTTTACCAACGCCAGCCCCGCCAAACAGACCTACTTTACCCCCTTTCATATACGGAGCGATAAGGTCAATGACTTTAATACCGGTTTCAAAAATTTCAGGGGTAGGGTTTTGGTCCGCCAAACTGGGGGCGGCGCGGTGAATAGGCATTTGCATGGCAGCTTCAATTTCCCCTTTATGATCTTGCGGTTTACCCAACACGTTTAGCAGACGCCCCAAACATTTTTCACCTACCGGAACCGTTAACGGCGCGCCCGTATCTACGGCCTTGGCCCCACGTTGCAAACCGTCGGTGCTTTCCAAAGATACACAGCGCACAATGCCGTCTCCCATTTGTTGGGCGACTTCCGCTACAATTTTCTTGTTTCCTTCCATTTCAATTTCAATGGCGTTTTGTATAGCAGGCAAATGATCTTGCGCAAATTCAATATCAATAGCCGCTCCAATAACTTGAATCACTTTTCCAGTTTGCATAATCCTTTCCTTTTAACTGTTTAGAGCTTCCGCCCCGTTTACAATATCTAAAATTTCGTTTGTAATACCGGCTTGGCGTACTTTATTGAGTTTAACCCCCAACGCCGTAACCAACTCTCCCGCGTTTTTGCTGGCTGCATCCATTGCATTCATCGTGGCAGACAAATTGGCCGCTTGCGATTCCAGCAACACACGGTACAAATTGGCCTTCAGTAGACGCGGGACCAGTAGCTTAAAAATAGTTAGCATGCCCGGTTCATATACAAAGTCACTTTCTTCCCGCTCCTGCTGAATTTGTTCAAAATCAAACGGCAACCATTGTATTTGACGCAAAGTTTGGCTGGCGAGCGATTTGAAATCGTTATAAACCAATGTGACACACGACAATTTTTCATCTAAAAATGTCTTGAGTACCGCATCCCCTAACAAATCGGCATGTGCGTAGGAAACTTTGGGGAAAATGCCCACGCTTTCATACGTCATATGCAGGTTTTTCATTTTTAGACGGTTTAAAAAATCGCGCCCTTTTTTGCCAATGGCAAAAAGGTAAACTTCTTGGTCTTTGTGTTCCCGCAAAAAAGCCAGCGTGCTACGTAAAATAACGGCGTTAAACGACCCCGTGAGCCCCTTGTCCCCCGTAATTACAATCAGCCCTATCTTGTTGGGGTTGGCGGTTTTGTTAATAAAGATACGCCCGGCCCAACTCTCGCTGCCGTCTTCGGGCTGCGGCATGGACAAAATATCCTGTTTCAAGTCGTCCACCATCTCCAGCATTTTCTGCGCAAAAGGACGAGCGTTTTGCATGGCCTCTTGCGCTTTGCGAATGCGCGCGTTGGAGATCATCTTCATGGTTTGCATGATCTGTTGGGTGGATTTGATGGCTTTGATATTTTGCCGTATGTCGCGCAAGGATTCCATTTATCTGTTTTCCGCTTTTAAGGTTTTTACGTAATCGGCAATGCCTGTTTCCAATGTATAATCCGGCGTATAGCCCAGTTTTTCTTGGGACTTTGTAATATCCGCCTGTGTTTTTACTTGGAAGAAAGCGGCGTATGGATTATCGATATATTCGGGTTCTAAATTCGTTCCCATTTCTTTGTTTAAGCAAGCAATCATGGCGTTATAATCGCGCGGGATGCCGGTTGCTGCGTTATACACGCCGGATTCTTTGCCGTTATTGAGAGCACACAGATTGATTTTGACAATGTCTTTTACATACACAAAATCACGTTGTTGTTCCCCAAACTTGAAGACACGCGGGCGTTTGCCTTCTTTCATTTGCAAATAAAGCTGATAGACCATGCTGGCCATTTTGCCTTTATAATATTCACCGGGGCCATATACGTTGAAGTAGCGTAGGCCGATGACTGTCATATCATGGTTTTCTTCCACAAATTGGCGGGCAACGTTGTCCATAATGGCTTTGGAAAATCCGTATATGTTTTCCGGGTGGGTGGCTTGCGTTTCCACGTTGGGTACAGGCCCGTTGCCGTATGTAGCGGCCGACGAAGCATAAATGACTTTTTTAATGCTGTTTTTAGCGGCAAATTGAAGCAATCGTTTAAAAGCTTCCACGTTTTGTTCCATCATAGCACGTTGGTCCATAACTGTGGTATCCGTGATGGCTCCTTCGTGGAAAATGGCATCAAAATAAGCTTCGGGAAATGGATAAGTTAACAAATCCGCGGCAATTACATCCCCCTTAAAGCCAATCAAATTTTTGAAATGCCCGTTTTTAGCAAAATCATCAATAACGGTAACTTCATGCCCTTGGGCTTCCAGAGTTTTGGCAATATTGCTGCCGATAAAACCGGCTCCGCCTGTTACGAGATATTTTTTTCTGTTCTTCGCGTCCATAATTTCTCCTTATGCCGGTTTAAAAACCGTTTTAAAAGCATCTAAAGTTTGAACTATTTTTTCTTCCACTTGCGGTGTCATTTCTGTAGCTGTGTTTAACAGTTCCAGTTCTTCTTTATGTTGCGCACGGACATACGCCAAAAGTTCCTTTTCATAGCGTAATACATCCCGCACATCTAAGGAGTCCAAATAACCGTGCGTTCCTGCGTACAACACTAATACTTCTTCGCCTACTTTTAAAGGGGTGTATTGGTTTTGTTTCAGTAATTCCGTCATGCGTTTGCCCCGCGCAATTTGGCGTTGGGATTCTTTATCCAGCTCGGAACCGAACTGGGCAAACCCGGCCAATTCTTGATATTGGGACAAATCAATACGTAGCGTTCCGGCTACTTTGCGCATGGTTTTGCGTTGCGCACTTCCCCCCACGCGGGAAACAGAAAGCCCCACGTTAATAGCGGGTTTAATGCCACTTAAAAACAAGTTGCTTTCCAAATAAATCTGTCCGTCTGTAATCGAAATTACATTGGTGGGAATATAGGCGGAAACGTCGTTGGCCTGTGTTTCAATAATCGGTAGTGCGGTAAGCGAACCGCCGCCGTTTTCTTTGGAGAGTTTACAGGCACGTTCCAACAAACGGGAATGCAAGTAAAATACGTCGCCGGGGAAAGCTTCGCGCCCTGGTGGACGGCGTAATAAAAGTGACATTTGACGATAGGCCTGGGCATGTTTCGATAGATCATCATACACAATAAGCACATCTTTGCCTTGCCACATAAAAAATTCTCCAATTGCACACCCGGCGTACGGGGCAATGTAGAGCATAGAAGCCGGATCCGACGCGGTAGCCGATACCACCACCGTATAATCCATTGCGCCAAAATCGGTTAATGTTTTTACTACTTGCGCGACGGTACTTTGTTTTTGCCCAATGGCTACATAAATACAAATACAACGTTCTTGTTCCGGGATATTTTTCTGGTTGATAATTGCATCGATGGCGATAGCGGTTTTCCCGGTTTGACGGTCCCCAATAATCAGTTCGCGCTGTCCTTTGCCGATCGGTACCATGGCATCGATAGCTTTAATACCGGTTTGTAAAGGTTGTTTAACAGGTTGACGGTCAATAATGCCGGGGGCTACAATATCCAGCGGCATATTTTTTTCCGCCGGTATCATCCCTTTTCCGTCCAAGGGATTGCCTAGCGGGTCCACTACGCGGCCGATGACCCCTTTTCCCACGGGAATATTAATAACCTCGCCGGTACGTTTGACAGTGTTCCCTTCGTGCACTAAATTATCGGGCCCCATCAACACACAACCCACGTTGTCATACTCTAAATTTAACGCCATTCCTTTTATGCCGTTTCCAAAGTCAACAAGCTCCGAGGCCTTGACGTTATTTAAACCATGAACACGGGCAATTCCGTCCCCTACTTGGATGACAGTGCCCACTTCATTTACGTCAATTTTTGTGTTAAATTGTTCTATTTTTTCTTTAATAATATTGGTTATTTCTTCGGGTCTAATGGCCATAATACTACCTTTCCAGCTCTTTTTGTAATTTTTGAAGGCGCATTTTTACACTTCCGTCTATCAATTCGCCGTTACATTCCAATTGTAACCCTCCCAATAAAGAGGGGTCCGTCTTAAAAACAGCTTCTATGGTTTTGCCGTACCTCAGGGAAAGCGCTTTACAAGCTGCCGCCTGTTGCGCTTGGCTTAACACGCGCGCCGACGTTACAACGGCACGGGCGATGCCTTGTCGGTCATCAAGTAACGTATGGACGTTTTTGCAAATTTCCGGCAACAAATTATAGCGCTTGGCTGTAATCAATACCCCTACAAACGCGCAAGCGGTTGGCAATTCTTTAAGCGCTTCCTCAAGGACTTGCTTTTTCTGTGCGGATGAAATCCGCGGGCTTTGCATCTGTTCGTCAACACCGGCTAAAATTTGCACGGCACTATCCAACTGGGCTGCATTTTGCTGCGCCTGCCGGGTGGAAGTGCTTAATGCGTCATAAGCTGCGGCATAACGCATAGCCGCTATACGTTGTTGACTGTTCATACTATTTGTTTTTAACTTCTTCCAACACTTGTGTTACTATTTCATCCGCCTGCGTTTGCGTTAAATTGCGTTCAACTACGCGCGAAGCGGCCAACACACTTAAGGATGCAATTTCGTCGCGCACATCTTCCATTGCTTTAATTTTTTCTGCTTGGATTTGTTGCGCAGCTTGTTCAATTAAACGATCCGATTGTTCTTTTGCCTGCGCTAGGATTTGCTCTTTTTGCAATTCCCCGGCCTTTACCGCGGCCGACAGTTTTTGCGCAGCTTCATTTGAAATTTGCTCCAGCCGTTCGTCTAATTCCTTCTTTAACGCTTCGGCGGATTGACGTGCCTGGGCAGCGGTTTGTTTGTCGGTTTCCACTTGCGCTTCGCGTTTTTCCAAAGCACCAATAATGGGGCCCCACGCAAATTTTTTTAGCAAATAGACCAAGAGCAAAAAATTGCAAACCGTTAATGCCAGTACGCCAAAATCCGGCTTGAGTAGATTTTCCATACTCCTGTCCTAAAATTTATTTCATTACCATGGTAAGTAGGCAGATGACTAAGCCCAACATG
>JBGUMP010000041.1:0-3667 GCA_045116875.1 Elusimicrobiaceae bacterium
TGTAGCAATAATCACCACCACTACCAACAGTTCTGTTAGCGTGAATGCTCGCTTCTTCATGGTTCCTCCATAAAATGAGGCAGGGAAGAAAGCACTCCCCTGCCTTTTGCTTTCTGTTTGTTTGAGGAGGAACAGAAAGAAATCTTTTAAATCGCCCAAAAATGCCCGCTACCGCGCGTATTTTTTGCGGGGCCATTCCCCCTCCACAAGCTCCTCAAAGTCTAACAAAAAAAATTTTTAACTGTCAATACGTTTATTTTAAAACAAGTTACCGGAAAGAAAACTATCTGTGTTCTGCAAGAGAAAGTATTGTAAAATAAAAAGGAGGAAAACTATGAAAGAAAAAGTCTTTTGCATTATTACTCCTGCCGCGCGCGTATATTATAAGGCTACCCCTGTAGCCAAAGAATTTTTGGATAAAGACCATAACGTCATTAATATGACTGGTCAAATCCCCGACGGAACTGTTGCGGAATTTTCCGTTTCTTCCATTACAACTAAAAATTTTGAAAATGGAAAATTGCATGGCAAACTTGAAATTATCAATCTAGCGGATCAATCCGTTACCTTTAGCGAAGAATATGAACATGGGCAACTTATCCGCGTGACGGAGCATACTCTTCCCCCGGGTACCCCTGCCCTTCAACCCGAAAAAAACACCCCCATTTACCCCGGCACTGTCATTAAAACAACCCAAGATGCAAGAGCTTTTTATGTGGACGGAAAACAAATCGCCCAAGAAACACTTTCTACCAATGGGGCCGTTTTAGAATTGTTAGGTCAAATTCCCGACGGGGAAGCCAAAGAATTTGCGGAGAATGGGAAACTAAAAACAGAAGCCCAGTATAAGAATAACAAGTTAAACGGGCTGTTAGTTCGCTATACAGAGGAGGGCGAAATCCTTTGCAAAGAAACTTATGAGGATGGTGTACTCAAGGGGCCGGCCGAATATTACTCCTATATGAAAAATAATTTTTTATGCACGCGGTGCAATTACAAAAACACCGTATTGGAGGGAGAATTTATTGTCACCCAACAAGATGGCACCGTACGTGAAAAATCAATTTATGCAAAAGGGCGCTTAACCAGTTTGCGCGAAACATTCTACCCCAACGGGACGCCAGAATCCGTCGAGCATTGGAATGACGGGAAACTACAAGGGGAGCGCATACTATTCTTTCCTTCGGGGCAAACTTGGTACAAGGAAACTTACCGCAATGGCCGCTTGGATGGAGAACGCACTGAATTCTTTACCAGCCAAAAACCCCGCTTAATTGAGTTTTATTCAGAAGGATTACTTGACGGGAAACGTACTTTTTATGATGAACAAGGCAACGTGCTTTCCAGCGAAGAATTTCATTGGGGCAATGTGGTGCATAATACGGAGCTTCGCTCATGAAACGCACGCGGTTTTGTCCTGCAAAAGTAAATTTGTTTTTGGAAGTAACCGGCAAAAGACCTAACGGTTACCATGAACTAGCCACCTTGTTTGCCAAAATCGACCTAGGGGACTGGCTTAATATGGATGTTACTGTTTCTAACAAGACGTCCATTTCTTTAAATGTTACAGGCCCACAGAGTGTACGCATTCCGGCTAATTCTCAAAATTTAGTGTGCAAGGCGGCCCAAGCGTTCTTGGATCACTATTGTCTACAAGCGCGCATTCAACTGAAATTAGATAAGCATGTCCCCACCGGGGCTGGGTTGGGTGGGGGGTCTTCTGATGCGGCAGGCGTATTACTTTGTTTGTGTGATATATTTCACAAAAACCCTATGGATTTAATTGAACTGGCCGCTAAATTAGGAGCAGATGTTCCCCTGTTTCTATATCCGCAAACTTTTCTGAAAGGCGAAGGCATTGGCGAGAGATTAACCCCCTTGCCGGCAGCTGAAAATTTACCGCATTTAGTACTTATCTATCCACAAACTCCTGTATCCACCGGCAAGGTATTTGCTCAACTTAAGTTGCCGCCACAACAGGAAATATTGACAAACCTCACCAAATTAGATAAACTTATAGATGTAGTTGAAGGCGGTTTCCCCGTTGAAAAGTGGGGTTCGTTGCTCTTTAACAGATTGGAAGAATACGTTCTCCCGTTTGTACCCGCAGTGAAGGAGTCATTGCAAATTTTGCAGCAGACAAATGAGCAGGTGGGTATGATGTCTGGCTCTGGTTCTACCGTGTTTACATTAGTTGGCACTAAACGACATGCGCAAGAACTCGCAGCACAGCTGCGACATACAGAGAAACTGGTTTTTCCCGTTTCTTTTTATAGAGGGCCTGTATATGCAAATTACGGAGATAAAAGTTCACCTCATGAATGAGGAGCGCTTAAAAGCGTTTGTAAGTGTAACATTTGACAATTGCTTTGCTGTACGCAATATGAAAGTTGTAAAAGGGCAAAATGGGTTAATCCTATGTATGCCCTCACGCAAAGCTTCGGACGAAAGTCATAAGGACTTGGCACACCCAATTACGCCAGAATTTCGCCATTACCTGGAAACGAATATTTTGCAGGCGTATCAGGCGGAAGTTAAACGGCAGCAGGGTCCTTCGGAGACAGATCGTCCGTCAATGGATGAATAAAAGTCTGTTGTTAAGAATAGCACTTTAATTCCGGATGGTGAAATGGTATCACTACTGGTTTTGGTCCAGTCATTCTAGGTTCGAGTCCTAGTCCGGAAACCATATAAAAACCCCCATGGCATATGGGGGTTTTTATATGGCGCGTTTTACGGACACGCAACATGTATTCGGTCTTCTAGAGGTATAAATGTTTTATCCGGCATTTGCTTGGAAAGAGCTACCCCAAAGGGCATTTGGGCAATTAGCTTCCAATCCAGTGGCACATGAAATTGCCGATGCACTTCCAAATCCACCAACGGATTATAATGTTGCAAACTAGCTCCCATTCCATTTTCAGCTAATGCAGTCCAAACAGCAAATTCCGCCATAGCATTAGCTTGATAGGACCAAAAGGGGAAATGTTCCTTGTAGGTAGGAAACTGCGATTGCAGGCTTTCCACAACGCTCCAATCTTCAAAAAATAAAATAGTCCCATAAGCCGACTCAAAAGCCGAAAGTTTTTCTTCTGTGGGTGCAAATTTTTCAGGTGCAATGATAGACTGCAATTCGTGTCGGGCAATCTGCCAAAATTGCCGATGACGCGCGTCGCATAACAACAACACCCGCGTACTTTGACTGTTAAACGGACTTGGGGAATGCAACACACATTGCTCTATCAACTTTACAAGTCCCTCTTTAGGCAACGTACTTTTGTTGGTCAAATCATATCGGGTACGCCTGGCTTTGATGTGTTCGATAAATGCGTGCTTCATGGTTTTCCTCCTTGCGTATGATGTTTAGTAGCATAGAAGATTTTTCTTCCGCAAGCAAGAGCCAAAAATTGATTAGAAAGATACACAAAAGAAACAAGAAGTCAGTACTCAGTTTGAAAAAGTACCCCCGGCGGGAGTTGAACTCGCAACCTCTTCCTTAGGACGGAATCGCTCTATCCAATTGAGCTACGGGGGCGTTTGACAATTAACGTTTGGAAGCTTTGTAAGAATTCTTTTTGGAAACTTTTTTTGATTGCTTAGTCGTTTTTTTCTTTATCGTTTGTTTAGAAACGACCTTGGATTTTTTGTGAGGTGTAACTTTTTTGGA
>JBGUMP010000042.1:0-18176 GCA_045116875.1 Elusimicrobiaceae bacterium
TTCGAATCCCGCCGCCCCGACCATTTAAAATAGTAAATCCGCTGAAAAGCGGATTTTTTATTTAATAAAAATTTAAGAGCAGCTCCTTCGTTTAGAAACATAACTTAAAAAATATTTTGGACACGCGACGCAATGAATCCCAGAAGTTGAAAACGGAAACTTTTATTAAAAAGATTCTTCCGTCTCATAGCAAAGCCAATACCTTTGAAAATCTCCTCTGTGCAAAAGAAAATTCCAATTTGCCAACTAACTAATTTTTGACCTTGCGGATATTTCCATAACCTGCTAATTTATCTATAATATAGGTAACATTTACAAAAGGGGGCGTTATGGAAATATCCACAATCAACCAACAAGTACAGCAAGAAAGCATATTTGTGCAAGATTTGAAACGCGAAATTAGCAAGGTTATCGTAGGGCAAGAGGCCTTACTAGACAAAATGTTGGTGGCTTTATTGGCCGATGGCCATGTACTTATTGAGGGGGTCCCCGGGCTTGCCAAAACATTAGCAGTTAAAACGTTAGCCCAAGCCATTCACGGACAATTCAGCCGCATTCAGTTCACTCCGGACTTGTTACCTGCAGATATTACCGGTACGCTGATCTTTAGCCCCAAGGAAGGATCTTTCTTCCCCAAACGAGGCCCTGTATTTGCCAACTTTGTACTGGCCGACGAAATCAACCGCTCTCCGGCCAAAGTACAGAGTGCCCTTTTGGAAGCCATGCAAGAACGCCAAGTTACCATTGGTGACCAAACTTATGCTTTACCCTCTCCGTTTATGGTTCTTGCCACGCAAAACCCGGTAGAACAAGAAGGAACTTACCCTCTGCCTGAAGCCCAAGTGGACCGCTTTATGCTCAAGGTATTGGTTACTTATCCCACAAAAGAAGAAGAAAAACAGATTTTGGAACGCATGGCCAGCCATCAAAAGCTGGAGGTCAAAACTTCTATCACTCCGGAAATGATCGTAAAAGCGCGCGGTGTAGTAGATCAAATTTATGTAGATGAGAAAATTAAAAATTACATTGTAAACCTGGTCTTTGCTACCCGTGATCCAAAAGCCTTTGGGCTCGAAAAATTAGCCTCGTTTATTTCCTATGGGGCCAGCCCACGTGCCACCATTTTCCTCACGCAAGCAGCCAAAGCATATGCATTTTTGAACGGACGCGGTTATGTAACGCCCGAAGATATTAAAACCATCGGTTTAGACGTGTTACGTCACCGGGTTTTATTATCTTATGAAGCCGAGGCTGAAAACATCTCGGCAGATGACATTGTACGCCAGATTTTTGACGCGGTCGATGTACCGTAGCACAAACAGGGGGTAAGGATGGATACAGCGGAAATCTTAAAAAAAGTCCGCCAAATTGAAATCCAAACGGACCGTTTAGTCAGTGAAACGTTTGCTGGGGAGTATTTGAGCACATTCAAAGGGCAAGGGATTGAATTTGCCGAAGTGCGCGAGTATATCCCGGGTGATGATGTGCGCAGTATTGATTGGAACGTAACCGCACGTACAGGGATTCCCTACATCAAAAAATTCAACGAAACACGCGAGTTAACCGTCATGATTGCGTGTGACGTATCTGCCTCTCAACAGTTTGGCTCTGCTACCAAACTTAAACAGCAAGCGGCGGCCCAACTGGCGGCCCTATTTGCCTTTTCCGCTTTACAAAATAACGATAAAGTAGGGTTGTTACTTTTTTCGGATCAAGTTGAATTATATGTTCCCCCCAAAAAGGGGAAACGACATATTTTACGTCTAATTCGGGAGTTAGTAGCTTTTGAACCAAAGCACACCCGTACCGATTTAGGACTATGTTTGGAAACACTGCTTAAAGTGCTCAAACACCAAGGGATTGTGGTGTTGATTTCCGACTTTTTAACTCCCGTTTCTCAATTTGCACGGCCTTTTAAGTTAGCAGCTAAAAAATTTGACTTGATTCCCGTCAGCATTCAAGATCCGCTGGAAGCGAAGTTGCCCCGGGTCCCCGTATGCGTAGGAGTTGTAGATCCCGAAACAGGTGAAGAGGATGAGATTAGTTTAGCCGACGGCGGATTAAACAAACAGCTACAAGATTATTGGCACAAGCAACAACAACAGCTCCATGAATTGTTTACTCCTTTTAAAGTGGAACCGATTGTTACGGACACCCATAAACCGTTAGCGGATCCCGTCATCGCTTTTTTTAAGCGCAGAGCTAAAAAAATAAGGAAATGATATGCGAAAAATTGTATATATACTCCCATTTATTTTAATGCCAGTGGGGCTAAAAGCACAAACGGCCGAAGTGCTGCATACTACGCTACCGGAAACAGCTTCTTTTGCTACTCCCTTCACGGCACAAGCTGTCATTTCGCACCCAGCCGGGGCTAAATTAGAATTAGTCAAAGATTCTGTCCCGGCAGATTTTGCTATTACAAATTTATTTTTTAATGAAGTTTCCCCCGAAAAAACACAAGCGGATATGGACGTACTTCCTTTAACGCTAAACAAATCCACCTTCACCGTTTCTTTTGCGTTAACGACCCATCCAGACCAAGTTGTTACATTAAACCACCCGCTTACGGTTAACCCGGTACAATTATTTAAAGATAAAAAATTAAAAGAAATCCGCCCACCGAAACGCCCCTTTGATTGGGCTTTGATGCTATGCATTTTATTGGCAGTTACAGCGTTGGTATGTTTGTTAATTTGGTGGATCCGCAAAATCCGAAAAGGTGCTAAACTGTTGGACGCCTCACAGGATAAACGTCCTGCGCACATTATTGCACTGAGTCAATTAGACGTTCTCATCGACAGCGGTCTGTGGGAACAAAAGCAATATAAGCTTTTCTATATTACCTTAACAGATATTTTGCGCACGTATCTGCAAAGGGCCTTTGGATTGGATGTATCCGCCGACACGTCTGCCGAGCTCCTGCGTCGCATCAAAACGCAACCACAGCTGGCAAAATTTACCCAAGATCTGCGTGCCTTTTTGGCTTCTGGAGATTTAGTAAAATTTGCCAAGGCAGAGCCAAGCGAAAACACCCGTAATCAAGATATTACTTGTTTACGCCAATTCATTATGCAAACAGCCCCCAAACCGGAGCCCGAGGTTCCCGCATCCGTGGAGGTTAAGTTATGAGCGAACTTCTCCATACATTAGGTGCAAATTTTACCTTGCGTTACCCATGGGCACTATTGTTGCTGATCATCCCGTTGGCCGTACTATGCGCAAAAGCGTTTGGGCAAGGCACTCAGGCACGCAAGATAAACTACCCGATGGTACAGGTACAGCTAGAACAAATCTCCTTACGGCTACTATTAACCCGCTGGTTACCCACCTTGCTTTATAGCTTAGCCATGGTTCTTTTAGTTGTGGCTTTAGCAAGACCGGTGAAAGTTGACCGGACCCAGGTTCCTCCGACCGAAGGAATTGATATTATTTTACTCATGGACGCATCTGCTTCTATGCAGCAAAAAGATTTTGAACCGAACCGGTTTGTAGCCGCCCAACTAACAGCCAAACGTTTTGTAGAAAAGCGCCCTACAGACCGCATTGGCCTAGTGGTATTTGCCAAGCAAGCCATGCTACAGGCTCCACTTACCTTGGATCATGAAGCCCTTCAGGCATACATATCCTCTATGTATCTGGGCATGATTGAGCCCAACTACACCGCTATTGGTGACGCATTGGGCGTGGCTGCCAATCACCTCAAGGATAGCAAGGCAAAAAGTAAAATTATTATTCTGCTAACCGACGGAGATTCAAATGCGGGCACCATCGACCCCGTCATGGCTGCCAAAGCTGCCGCTGCCTATGGCATACGTGTCTATACCATTGGGGCCGCCAGTGCTCCCGGGCAAACTATGTACTCCAGCACAGAGGATGAAATTAATGAAGGGTTACTGTTGGAAATTGCCCAGCATACCGGCGGTCAATTTTACCGCGCACAAAACACCCATCAATTAAATGAAATTTACAACACCATTAATGAATTGGAAAAGACTAAATTTACCCCCCAAGTGACCATTCATATGCAAGATCAGTATGCCCCTTTAGTATGGGGTGCCTTACTCTTAGTGTTGGGGGCCGTTGTGCTTGAAAAATTATTACTCATAAGGATTCCGTAATATGGGCATTTTTGCAAAACCGATTTTATTAGTCTATTTGCTCCCTGTGTTAGGGTTGCTGTGTCTGGTCTTTTGGTTGGGTAAAAAAATTTACCAACATTATACCAAGCAACTTTTTTCTTCGGAAACTTTTACACAGCTTACAAAACATCTAAAACCCGTTTCCCATTGGAAAAATGCCTTATTAATCAGTGCAGTGGTCTGTTTATTTATTGCCCTTGCCGGTCCGCAGTGGGGTATTGAAATTACGCAAGCCCAAGGCAGTTTCGCACAAACAGTTATAGCGGTAGATGTGTCTGCCAGCATGCGCGCACAGGATATTACGCCCACCCGTTTGGAAAATGCCAAACGCATGTTGCAAATGCTAGTAACCCGCTTACGCGAAGACCGTCTGGGAATTATCGCCTTTACTTCTAAAGCCTTTATCCAGTGCCCAATAACTACCGATACAGATGCACTCAATTATTTTATTGGCTCATTACAACCCAACATGCTCCCCATTGCAGGGACTTCTCTTGCAGCCCCAGTAGAACTGGCAGCGCGGATGCTCTCTACTTACCCCGGCCAAAAAGCCCTAATTTTATTAACCGACGGAGAAGACCATACACCTGATGAATTAAAACATGCGCAAGAAATCGCCCAACAAAACTCCATTCGAATTATTACGGTAGGTATTGGAACCACACAAGGGGCTCTCATACCGGACCGTGTAGATGCCTCTGGGCACGTAGTAGAATATAAGAAGGACAAATCCGGCAAAACAGTGGTATCGAAATTGGATGAAACCTCCTTGGCACAATTGGCAAAAGCCACAGGTGGCGTTTATATTTCCTACACAACGCCAGCCCAAGTTTCAAACCAAATCGAGAAAGCAATCGTCGGACTGGACAAATCCACCTCTACAACCGGCCGCCAAGTGGTGTACAAAAACCGCTATTCTATGCCGGTAGCGTTGGCTCTGTTGTGTTTAGCTGGATATATGTTATGGCCAGCCGGACGAAAAAGTAAGATAAAAAAGGTAAAATAAAAATATGAAACATTTGCTGTGGATGCTGTGTGTATTACTTACTTCCTCTCCGATATTAGCCGGAGTAGGCGGGACATTGCGCCAAGCTGGCAAGCTGTATCAACAGGAAAAATACGGCCAAGCCCTATCTGCCTATGAGCAGGCTTTACAAAAAGATCCTAAAAACACAAAAGCCGTTTTTGGGGCGGGTGCTGCGGCCTATCATTTAAAAGATTATAATCAAGCTCAAGTTGCCTTTGAAAGTGTTGCGCACGAACCGAACAAGTTAGGGCACGATGCCCTTTTTAACTTAGGAAACACATATTATCGTGCCGGGCAGCAAGAACAAGCCATTGATTCCTACCGCAAAGCCATTTTGCAAAATAGCAAGGACAAAGAAGCCATTCACAATTTACAACTGATTTTGCAACAAAAGCAAAATGCTGAAAATCAAAATAATCAAAACACTCAAAACCAAAATCAGAATTCGCAAAATCAAGATCAAAAAGATCAGCAAAACAATCAAGGGCAATCTCCCCAACAAGGGCAGAAAGAACAGCCCCAACCACAAACGCCTAAGAACCAACAAAATCAGCTGGATAAACAAGCGGCTCAGCGTGTCATGCAGCTTGCCCGCGACAACGAGTACAAACGTCCCATGCAGCCCGGTAACAACGGTACTGATGATCAAGTGGAGAAGGATTGGTAATGAAACATATTCTAACGCTTTTAACCTGTTTACTGCTGAGTGTGACGTTGTGTGCGCAAGTAAAACTTACGGCTACTACGGACAAGACGGATTTAGCATTGGATGATGAGCTGACATTGACCGTGCATGTCTCTGGTGTGAGCGGAAATATTGTAATGCCACAACTGCCCAGTTTGCCGGCATTCAATGTTTATTCCCGCGAAGCAGCCCAATCAACGATCAATGGCAAAACGACCTTGTCTTTTAAGTATATAATGGTTCCCCGGTTTGTGGGTAAAGCAACTATTGGAGCCATTAAATTTAATTACAATGGACAAACATACCAAACTACCCCCATGGAGGTACGCATTTACCGCAATACGCCGCCTTCCGGGGCCGCAAGTAAAACAGCCACCGTTACCACCACTAACCGTCCCACACCCGCTGATAGCGATTTATCACAACTTCCTCCTTTGGAAAAAGAATTGGCGACCCGTGCATATGCTCACCGTAATCAACCTTTTTTCATGGTGGCTGCAGTAAGCAACAAGCAACCCTATGTCAATGAGCCCGTCACTTTAGCCATTCGTTTTTATTACTCACAAGCTTTTTATGATGCTCCCTATCAACCGCCCACACTCACAAACTTATTTATGGAAGACTTAGGCGAAGCACAAGGACAACAAACCGTTCAAGGAACCATTTACCGATATGAAGAAAAACGCTATCGCATTACCGGTGTTAGTGCTGGGGAAGCAACCGTCGGCCCTGCTGAAGTACGTTTTCGTCCGGGTTCCTCCCCCCTCTCCATGCTGGACCGTTTTTTCGGAGGAGCAGCTGTACAACCTGAACAGGCCGTATCATCCACTCCTATTAAACTAAATATTCGTCCTTTGCCTACTGCGGGACGTCCTATTTCTTTCTATGGGGCAGTAGGGACTGGCTACTCCTTTGCTTCTAAAGTTACCCCCGAGCAAACCCAAGCAGGGGAGGCCGTAACTTGGACTGCTACCGTACAAGGTCCCGGGAATTTAAAAACCACATCAGATGTGTATTTCCCTACGGTAGAAGGGTTAACTTCCTATCCTGCGGCGCCGGTATCTAATTACTTACCCAACAATACTTCTCGCAGTTATAAAGTTTTTAAAACCGTGCTAGTTCCTGCTGCATCGGGCACTTATACCTTGCACGCGTTGGCTTGGACCTATTTTGATCCGTACACGGAAACATATAAGACCTTGACTTCCAAACCCCTTACATTGGAAGTTTCTCCGTCAAACCAGACCGAAAAGCAAATGAATTTCTCACCAACCGATACTACGGGCCATGGCATACAAACAATCGGGCAAGATATCCGCTACGTACAACAAAATTATGGGCCACAACCTTCTTGGATCGAGAAAGCAACTGATTGGAAGTGGATGCATGTACTGGCCTTGGCCTGGCTGGTCATCTGTCTTTTTGCGGGGAGTATCGGTAAAAAATCGTTGAAAAAGCACCACGCGTATAACACTGCCAAAAGCCAACTTAAACAAGCCGCAACGTATGAGCAGGTAGCTGATGCCATCTCTAAATATTTATTGGCAAAATGGAAAATTTCAACCGCCAGTTTACCACTTAAAGATATTGTTAGTGCGTTAGAAGCCAAACACATACCAACAAAGGGATGCCAACAATTTACAGATCTGTGGAAAGATTTAGAATTAGCCCGTTTCTCCCCTTCGCAAGCAAAGGCGGACCTTACGCCGTTGAAAAAGCAAGCATTGTCTTTGCTGAATATGTGGGAGGACATCCAATGAAAAAAATAATCTTTACATTTCTGTTCAGTATAGCCGGACTATTTTCGGGTGAACTATTTGCACAAACCCCGTTTCAGCAGGCAGAAACGTTTTATCGTGCGGGACAATATGCACAAGCTCTTTCTGCGTATGAACAAGATTTAAAAAATCACCCAAATGACCCTTATCTTTACTACAATATAGGTAATTGCTATTTTAAAATGGGAAGTAAAGGGTTGGCAGCGGCATCTTACTACCGTGCTTTCAAACTCTACCCCCAAGATGAAGATATACGTCATAATCTAACTCTTGCATTAGCCAGTGGCGGAGATTCGCTTGTTCCAAGAGGAATGCCTCCCGGGTTACACAAAGCCCTGTTTATTGCATCACTATCCCAGTTAAAAGGGTGTTTGTATGTTTTGGGATGGGGACTCTGTTTAATAGGCGGATTTTGGTTGCTTACCCGCAAGGGAAAAATAATTACGCTCGTTCTGGGGGTGTGCTTTGTAGTGGTGGCCGGCTGGTACTATTTGCGTCACCAATGGGAAAATGAACCTCTGGCTGTAGTCACCGCACCTGCGGTCGAACTGCGTAGTGGACCCGGGAAGAATTTCCCCGCCAGTGCTGCGATACAGCAAGGACATTTGGTACAATTACTAGACAGCAAAGATGCGTGGCAAGAAGTAGTTGTACGCTCGGAAGGGCTTAAAGGATGGATGGAACAAACGGCATTAGAACGTATTTAAGAGAGGAAATTATGTTTGTACAACAACAAGCAGATGAATTAATTAATGCGGTAACCTACGTAAAAGAAAATCTGTCTTCTTCTGTCGAAAAATTAGCCGAAGAAGTAATTAAAGCGTTTAAAAACGGAAATAAGGTAATTTTGATGGGCAACGGCGGAAGTGCTGGGGATGCACAGCACATCGCAGCGGAATTTGTGGGCCGTTTTAAAAAAGAACGTCCCTCCCTACCGGCATTGGCTTTAAATACAAACACTTCTACTCTTACTGCTATTGGAAATGATTATTCGTATGATGTTGTTTTCTCCCGTCAAATCGATGGCTTTGCTAAGGCCGGGGATGTGGTCATCGGAATATCCACTTCCGGCAACAGCAAAAACGTCTATCTGGCCTTAGCTCTGGCGAAACAAAAAGGATGTTTTACCGCAGCATTTTTAGGCAAAGAAGGCGGAACTATCAAGGGAATTTGTGATTTGCCTCTAGTTGTAAAATCTAACAATACCCCCCACATTCAAGCCTGTCATATCTTTATGGGCCACTGTATGTGTGAGTTGGTAGATCAGGCATATTAATATGAAAATAGCTATCGGTTGTGATCATGCAGGTTTTGCACTTAAAGATACCGTGGTAAAGTTATTGCAAGAAAAAAAACACACAGTAATCGATTGCGGAACAGACTCTTGCGACCGCGTGGACTTTCCCGATTTTGCCTTTATAGCCGCGCAAAAAGTAGCTAACAAGCAAGCCGACCGAGCTATTTTAATCTGCGGTTCCGGTGTAGGGATGTGCATTGCGGCCAATAAGGTAAAAGGGATCCGGGCCAGCGTTTGCCACGATGCCTATTCGGCGCGTCAAGCGGTAGAACATGACAATCTAAATGTTTTGTGTTTAGGAGCGCGTATTATCGGCCCTTCGTTAGCGGAAGAACTGGTAAATCAATTTTTAGGAGCCACTTTCAATACGGGAACCCGTCATGAAGAGCGCCTACAAAAAATAGTAGCGTTTGAAAACGCACATTTTAAATAAACTTAATGAAGAAGGAAGGAATTATGAAGACACAAGCAACACCCCTAGCCCAAGGAATTATTCGGGAAGGTGAAATCAAGTTAGAAGCTCTTGAATTTAACACCAAATTTTGGGCCAAGGACCCCACTCTTTGGAAGCAAGATAAAGAACACAAAGAGTTCATTGTGAAGTTTTTAGGGTGGCAAAAAGTATATGATTGGACGTTGGAACGTATCGATCAAGTACTGAATTTCGCCCAAGAAGCCAAACAATTATTTAAACATTGCGTGGTCATGGGGATGGGGGGTTCTTCTCTCGCACCAGAAGTATTTCGCACCGTATTTGGTAAACAGGCTGGTTTTCCGGAACTAATTGTATTGGACACCACCAACCCCGATTGGATAGGTGCGGCCCATGCTCGTATTAACCCGGCTGAAACGTTATTCATATTTGCCAGCAAATCAGGCGGAACGGTAGAACCCGCTTCTCAATTTGCTTACTTCTTTGAAGAAGTAAAAAAAGCAGGCGTGCAAAATCCCGGCGATAACTTTATTGCCATTACCGACCCTGGCACCGGGCTAGAACAATTGGCCAAAGAAAAGAAGTTTCGCAAAATTTTCTTAAATCCTGCTGATATTGGGGGCCGTTTTTCGGCCTTGTCCATGTTTGGCATTGTACCGGCCGCCATCATGGGCGTAGATGTAAAAAAATTATTAGAAATTGCCAAGGACGAAGCAGCCACTTTCGGGCCACAAACACCCTGGCAGGAAAATGCAGCCGTGCAATTAGGCGCTTTTATGGGTGCTTGTGCCGTCAATCAAACGCGCGACAAACTAACACTTTTAACCCCGGCCGATATAGCTACCTTTGGGCTGTGGGCAGAGCAATTAGTTGCCGAATCTACAGGCAAAGAAGGCAAAGGTATTGTACCGGTTGCCGGTGAAACATTGGTAACCAATTTTTCGTATCGAGATGACCGATTTTTTGTACATTTATCCACAGGTAGCGAAGATGACAAACGTCTTATTGCCTACACCAAAACCCTCACGGAAAACGAACTGCCGGTATTAACCATTCATATGGATGACAAATACCAGTTGGGTGCCATGTTCCTGTTGTGGGAAATTGCCACCGCTGCGGCCGGTGCTATTTTAGGTATTGATCCGTTCGATCAGCCCAATGTACAAGCCGCCAAAACAATGACCAAAGAAATCTTAGCAAAACTGGCTACGGGTGAAGTTCCTGCCGAAGTTAGCAAGCCGCTATTGGTCTCTGCCGATATTGTTGAACAAGTAAAAATGCAAACATTAGGGCAAGATGTCTATTCTTTACTTGAAAGCAATGACTATTTAGCCATACTGCCGTATGTATATCCGTCCGCAGAAGTAGAAAAAGCATTGCTAGCTTTGCGTGATAAAATCATGACTAAAACTAAACGTGCCATTTTGTTTGGGTATGGTCCTCGCTATCTACATTCCACCGGGCAATTGCACAAAGGGGATGGCAATAATGGTGTATTTATCATCCTCTCGGCGGATCCGCAAACTGATATTCAAATTCCCGGGCAAAAATATACGTTTGGGCAATTATGCAATGCCCAGGCATTGGGAGATTTCCAGGCGCTAGAAGCAAAGGGGCGCAGAGTAATCAAACTGCACCTCACGCAACCGCTGTTGGAAAATATCCAAAAAATCACCGACTTATTTTAAGTAAAGTAGGGCGGCTTTGTAAGCCGCCCTTTTTATATGTTACGTGTTTTCATTCAAACTTACGGTTGCCAAATGAACGAGGCGGATTCCGATGAAATGTTTTTACATCTCTCCGCCCGCGGCGCGGTGCGTGCTGACACGCTGGATCAGGCCGATGCGGTACTCATCAACACGTGTACCGTGCGCGACCATGCCGAACACCGAGCCCTTTCCTTCTTGGGAAGATTGGCAGATTGGAAGCGGCAAAACCCGAACCGGATTATCATTTTTGCCGGATGCGCGGCCCAACGCTTGGGCCAAGAAGTAAAAAAAAGATACCCCTTTTTAAACATTGTATGTGGGGCTAAAGAGATAGATCATTTTGCCGATACATTGGACCGGAGTGGCCTATTTGCTGTCCCACAAAGTACGGTCACTTCACAAACAGGACTATCGGCTTATGTAACCATTATGCGAGGATGCAATTTTCAATGCACCTACTGTATTGTTCCCAGCGTCCGCGGCCCCATTAAATGCTTGCCTATGCAGGATATTTTAGCGGAGGCAACCCGCAAAGCTCAGGCCGGCGCCAAAGAAATTACCCTGCTTGGTCAGACGGTAAATGCTTATCAAGATGGCTCAACCACCTTTGCCGATTTACTTAACCGGGTCAGCGAAATCCCTGGCGTGGAACGAGTTCGTTTTACTAGCCCGCATCCCATTTATTTTACTCCTCAATTTTTACAAACTGTAAAAGCGAATCCTAAAATTGCCCGGCACGTACATCTGCCGGTGCAAAGCGGATCAACCCGTGTACTGCAAGATATGAAACGCGGTTATTCCCGGGAAATTTTCTTAGAAAAAACACACGCTTTGCAGGACTGCGGTTTTAATATTTCCACCGACATTATTGTGGGCTTTCCCACGGAAACAGAGGAAGATTTTCAACAAACCTTAACGTTGGTACAGCAGGCTCAATTTTTTGCGGCCTATTGCTTTAAATATTCCCCCCGCCAGGGCACTCCGGCCGCACAAATGCAACTGCTTCCACAAAATGTACTGGAAAAACGGCTTGATATTTTGTTAAATCAAGTAAGGGACCTTTCTGAGAAAACGTATCAGCGTCAGGTTGGCACCTGCCAAGAAGTATTGCTGGAAGAGCCCACTAAAGGGCGTTCATCGGGCAATTTCTGGGTAAAGACAAGCCATTCTTATCCTGTTGGCAGTTTGATACGTTGTAATATAGAAAGAGCGGAAGGAACCTTATTATTTGCGAGGAATGAATATGACAAAAAAATATAACGAAAAACGCCGTCACCCGCGTATGCCGGTGATCAGCAATTTAATTGAACCCGTCAACTTACACTATAAAACAGAAGACGGAAAAGAAACCTCTTTGGTGGCTATCTTAGCCGATTTATCCGCTTCCGGTATGCGCATGATCAGCTTTTTAGGAGCGCCGCTGGCTGACAAATTTTCAATCAGTTTACAACTACCCGGCACGGACAAAATGGAAGTAGGTGCCAAATTAGCGTGGGTAAAACAGCGCGAAAATGTTTACACCATCGGCATTGAATTTGTGCATATGGCGGAAAAAGATGCTAAGTTGATCAGTGAAATGGCTGACGATTTTAACGATTGTGATACCCGCATTTTGTTAAAACTGCCGGATGTCTGCACCGAAAAATGCAAATGTCATCGCATCTGCAACAAAATTCAAAAAGACGAAAGTCTGTTTGAAAAATAACCCAAATCTTCTTCGCAAACCAAAAACCCCGGTATAATGCCGGGGTTTTTTTTCAAAAAATTCTATAATATAGCTATGAAACCTATTGTCATTTGCGGTCCTACAGCATCGGGCAAAACAGATCTGGCCCTTGAACTTGCCCACCAAACGAACGGGGTAATTATTTCTGCCGATTCACGCCAAGTGTACCAACACCTTACAATAGGTACCGCAAAACCGCAGGGTTCCTATCAACAGGGCATTTATACGGTTGACGGCATTGCCTATTTATTAGTCGATTTTTTAGATGTAACAGCACAATTTAATGTCGGTGATTTTTGCAAACAAGCCACCGCGCTGGCTGCCCAATATGAAGGCCGCCAATTGATCTTTGCCGGTGGCACGGGGATGTATCTGCATGCTTACTTTGTTGGGATGGATGATCTCCCCCCCAGCACCCCGCAAACCCGTACGCAATTAAACACCTTACTACAAACACAGGGGAAAGAAGGCCTACACCAAGCGTTGCAAGCTAAAGATCCCATTTCCGCTGCCCAAATCCCCATTGGAAACGTGCAACGTACGATGCGCGCGTTGGAACTGTGCCTACTTACGGGAAAGCCAGCCAGTACGCTTAAAAGCGGACAGTTTTTTAAGTTACCCAATCCCCAAGAGTCACACTGGGTAATTTTAGATTGGGACAAAGATGCCTTGCACGCCCGCATTGCCAAACGCACCGAACAAATTTTTGACGGTATGGCTGAAGAGGCCAGAAAGTTATTAGCGCAGGGGTTTTCCTCCGATATTCCGGCCCTTAAAACGCTGGGATATCCACAAGCAATCGCCTATTTACAAGGCACACGAAGCCGCATCCAATCCATCCAAACAGTAGCTCTAAAAACCCGCCAATATGCTAAGCGTCAACGCACGTGGTTTAACCGTTATACACAAGCCCAACGGGTTTGTTTATCCGCCCCGCAAGAGTTCAATCCCCAAAAAATTGCGCAGGACATTATATCCTGCGCGCACTGAGAATCAATACAAAATACACTACTTAGCTTGAAGAGTAGTAGGCACAGCCGTTGGGTCAACCGTTGGCACAATTTTGCGCAATTTTTTAGTGACCGGTTTGTCACCAAATCGAGCCATGGTCTTTTCAATGAACGCAAACGTGGTTTTAGGCGCAAAGCCGTTGAATAGAAAAAACTCATTAGCTTGGCCAAAAGTGGGAAATACTTGCTTCACTTCACTAGGCAAATTATTGTCTATTTTAGCCGTGGCAATCCCCACAATTCCGCCGTTTTCCAGCACCACTGCTCCGCCGGAATTGCCATGATCTACGCCAAATCCGTCAGCCCCCCACAACGCTTGTTTTCTGCCAAAATAAAGCACCGTCTTAGGATTGGAAAACGATTCCATTTGTCCGAAGTTCCACCGGGGAACAATGATATTACTCTTTAAAGTCATCAAATCTTCCCCGCCATAAATATATAAGACAGGTATTTTGGGATGTGTTGCCCCTTTCCACTGCATGCGCAGACTATGTGATTGTGCCAACGCTTGTTCAAATTCCGTTTCGGTAGCCATTCCTCCCTCCGGGAATTCATACGTATATTCTTCGGGCTGGTAATGAAGTAATGCTACATCCCAATTTTTATGCGTGGTAATCTTTTGCAATTTATCCACGGTACGGTATTCCTTGGGCATGAAAATATCTCGGCTGGGCACCGTGTAGGACACATTAACCGGCCCTTGAGCCAACATAATTTTTACTTGGCAGCGCCCTCCATCCGCGCATTGTTCCACGCAATGTGCGGCAGTCACAAACCAATTGGGGTGAATACGAAACGCCTGGCATGTATGATTTGTATTGATGATTAATTGCTTTTGAAACGTGTAATCATCCGCATAAATCTCCGTAGCCATAGACGTTGCCGTGGACGCTAAATACACCATAAACAGTAAATAGAGCTTTTTCATACTGTAAGTATATATAAAAAACCCTAAAAAAACCAGGGGATGTTTCTTCATTTGCATGGGCGATTTTGCTATATCTGCTTGTTTGGCTGAAATTTGCTACAATGTGGTAACAAATTCCATTCGATTTGGACATAAGCATGAGAAGGGATATCCTCGCGTTAGATTTTTACGGAAATGCAATTGTAGCAGCGCTCGCCTCTCTTGACGAGAGCACAGACACGTTGCGCATCCGTCATGTTCTGCATCGGCCGACAGAGGCTTTTGCTGGTGCATTTGTGCGGGACCGTTCCGGAGCTCAGGATGAATTATCCCACGTGTTTGCCCAAATGACGGAATATACTGACCGCTCCCCCTCTATTATGGTTGGAGTACGGGGCAATTTCCTTTCATTCCACCATAACACAGGTTTTACGTTTACGGAATCGCGCAGCCATATCATCCGGGAAAGTGACATTGACAACGCTATCCACGAATCCTTGCCCAAAGATTTGGATGATTCTCTGGAAATCCTGGATGTACTGCCGCTATCCTATATCATTGACGATCAACCCGGTGCCACAGACCCGATTGGTATGTATGGATTTTGCTTGGGAGTGGAAACTTTCAGTGCGTTTGGCGTACGCACCCATTTAACTAATTTAAAAAGTGTATTGGCGGCCTGCGGATGTGAGGATTTCCAGTGGTTTCCTACCTCTATTGCGCTGGGAGAAGTTGCCTTAAACACCAACGAAAAAACTTCTTCATTGTTACTGGATATTGGCGAGAGGGGCTCTTCCGCAGTACTATATCACAAAAATTCGATTTTGGATGCCTGGGAAATACCTTTTGGCCTGGACCGGGTAGCGGAAGGCATTGCGGACCAGCTCCAAAATGATTATGCCACCGCCCTACAGATTTTACGCACTTATACGCCGGATCCTATCATGGATGAAGTATTGGAAGAAGCAGCCAAACCGGTACTCAAAGATATCCATCAGGAATTTGTGCAATCGTTGGCGTACGTACAGCATAAACCCACCCAGTTAATTTTGTGCGGCCAAGGAGCTGTGCCGGTATTACAAAAGGACCTCAAGAACAGATTGGGCGTACGCAAAGCCCGTCTGTGCACCTTTGATAAACTAATTGCAGATTGCGCCTTGGATTCCCCCAAATATGATGGCGTATTGGCATTATTACAACACGGTATCATGCGTGAACAAAACCAGCTGGGCGTTGCACAAGTCAAAGAGGAAGGGCTTTTGGGCAAGCTTTTCAGCAAACTGGGTTTTAATGTATTTTAATATCAAAAACCCCGCACAAGGGCGGGGTTTTATGTATTATAAGTGATTATTCTTCCTCTTCGGCCTCATTGGCACGTTCCGTACGTTTACGCAAAAGATGGGAAAGAATCTTCTTGCGAAGGCGCAAGGATTTAGGTGTAATTTCCACCAATTCATCCGGTGCAATATACTCCACCGCCTGTTCCAAGCTCATTTGACGAGGAGGCGTAAGCACGTACGATTCGTCACTGGCTTTGCTGCGCATATTGCTTAAATGTTTGGCCTTGCACGGGTTGACAACCAGATCATTGGCGCGGGAATTTTGTCCCACAATCTGCCCGGCATATACTTTCTCACCCGGGCCCAAAAATAACTCACCATTATTTTCAAGTGCATAGAGGGCATAGGGCGTTGTTTCACCGTCTTCCTTGGCAATGAGCACCCCATTGTGGCGCAAATCAGGCAAGTCAGCTTTAGGATAATATCCCTTAAAGCTGTGATGCATAATACCTGTACCGCGTGTACTGGTTAAGAGTTCATTTTTAAACCCAATGAGCGCACGAGACGGAATTAAATATTCTAAACGCAAACGGTCTTCCCCTTCAGTGACCATATTTTCCAACTGCGCAGCACGTGTACCCAAGATGGTAAACACCGCTCCCTGATATTCACTCTTGATGTCCAAGATTAAGGATTCCATCGGTTCCAAAATTTGTCCATTTTCCTCCTTGTATAATACTTCAGGGGAAGAAACAGCCAATTCAAACCCTTCACGGCGCATATTTTCAATTAAAATCGTAAGGTGCAGTTCCCCGCGGCCATACACTTTAAATTTGCCTTCGCCTTCCAATTGCTCTACTTTAAGCCCTACGTTAGTTTGGGCTTCTTTTTCCAGACGATTTTTAAGGTGACGGCTGGTAACAAATTTACCTTCGCGCCCAGAGAACGGGCTGTCGTTGACTAAAAAGTCCATCGACATCGTAGGGGCATCAATGGTGAGCGGTGGCAGCGGTTTAAGTGCATCGGGACGACAAATAGTATCACCCACATCCACCCCTTCTAAACCGGCAATGGATACAATATCCCCGGCAGTGGCACTTTCTACTTCCACCTTTCCAAGCCCTAAAAAACGCTCAATCTTGGCGGCTTTGGCTTGGGTAGTAGTTCCGTCGGGATGAATAAGCGCTACGGTTTGCCCTTTGGTAATGTTGCCCGCTAAAATTCGGCCAATACCCACGTGGCCTAAAAAATTGTTGTAATCGAGCATGGTTACTTGCATTTGCAAGGGGGCGTCCGGCTCCGCCAACGGAGCAGGTACGTGCGAGAGAACCATATCTAAGATAGGGGCAATATCTTTTCCTTTCTCTTCCATTTTCAAGCTAGCCCAACCTGCACGCCCGGAAGCATAGATTATCGGAAAATCAAGCTGCTCATCTGTGGCACCTAGTTCCATAAACAAATTAAAAACTTCGTCCACTACTTCGCTGGGGCGGATATGTTCGCGGTCCATTTTGTTAATAACTACAATAGGTTTTAATCCCAGAGCTAATGCTTTGCGCAACACAAAACGGGTTTGAGGCATAGGGCCTTCTACAGCATCCACCATTAAAATAGCACCATCCACCATTTTAAGCACGCGTTCCACTTCGCTACCAAAGTCTGCGTGACCGGGAGTATCGACAATGTTAATGGTATGGCCTTTGTATCCAATGGAAGTACACTTGGCCAAAATGGTAATACCGCGTTCGCGCTCCAAAGGGTTGGAGTCAAGTACTGTATCTTGCGCTTGGTCTTCTTTCACTTTAAACTCTCCGGCAAACTTTAAGAGAGAATCGACCACAGTGGTCTTACCGTGGTCCACGTGTGCAATAATGGCCACGTTGCGTACATCTTGGCGGGTATTGTTCATATTTGTTACGGTTTCCTAAAAATAAAGATAATATATATTTTACCAAATTCTCAATTATCCCGTCACGCTGTCTGTGGGAAATTTGAATTTGGGTGTACCCAAGAAAACCTATTATTTATAGAGTAGGGAACGGAATTCTGCCGTTTGATTGATATTTTTAAACATCCATCCTTTTTGCTCGTCATCAAATAAAGCTTCGTAGTTCTTGAAATTATGACTAATGGCTTTTTGCAAGTAGGACAATGTGTGTTTGCGGTCTTTTTTGTACGTCCA
>JBGUMP010000043.1:0-13008 GCA_045116875.1 Elusimicrobiaceae bacterium
ATCTTTACCCAAGTTAAGCTCAAAAGATTTGCCCTTAAGAAGGCCCACATCTAAAGAGGCGGGATTATCCGCATCACCCACTAAGAAGATGTTGTTATAAGCCACGTAGGGCGTGGGGAAGTAGGTAAGCATTTCTATATCGTTATCCGCATGTGCACTAACTGCCCCTAACAGGAGCCCCAACACCATCAATAAATTCGATAAGCGTTTCATATGTTGTCTCCTCTAATTACACAATGACAGCCCACCAATGATCTGATCACCCTCTAACCCATACCCTGTTTTGCAAGCATTACCGTCTAGGGCGTTGTTACATGCAAACTTTGGTTCATCAGTCAGCACATTAATGTCATACGTAAAAACAACTTTTCCCGCGTAATCCCCCCCCAGGCGCCTGGCACAAACGCCGTTGTTACCCTGCCCTGTGGCAATGGAGTAGTGGAAATCCCGCGTGTTAAAAGATAAGCCATTCTCGGAAACGGATTTTGCATCAAACGCCACATTTAAATGTTGCAGTTTAGGGCACAAATTACTGGTTGTACTAAAAGATGCACAGCCCATATTGTCCATGGCATACAATTTAGCATCCAACAATTTGGCAAGGGTAGCGCGGACCTCGGCCAAGCGGGAACGCTCCATCGTTTTTTCGTACAACGGCACCGCCATGGCCACTAAGATGGTCACAATGACAATGGCTGTTAGAATTTCGATTAATGTATATCCTAAATTTCTTTTCATAAGCTCTCTCTATGCCCCTCATTCCACATGAGTAAGGCCATACAAATCACAGCCGGCCTGGTTGCCTGTGCAGGAATAGGTAGGCGGATTGCCGGTGCTCGTTAAGCGGATTTGCAACCCCTGGTAAGGCTTTTTGTTTTTAGTTGCCGTAAAGAAGTGCCGGCCCGGGGAACACGCAGAGGCATTATTCAAAGCGTATGTAAAGTTGGGGCATTGCAACTCCCTAGATTGCTGGCTGGTACTACTACTGTAGTTACAGCGTTTGATAGTTTCTTTGTCAAACATATCCATGCGTTCAAAAACCGCTATGCTTGGCTCATCTTGGGACAACGCACAAAAGGTGCGGTAGCCCATTTGAGCGGCTAAACGCTCGCCGGAATCATACATAACGCGCAACATGGAAATTGCTTCCGTGGCTTGTGCTTTTTGCATGGCACGGCGGTACTGCGGCATGGCAATAGCCGAAATAATACCAATAATCAGTACCACCGTAAGCATTTCTATCAATGTAAAACCTTTTTGACAATGCATAGTTTCACCTGTTGTGCAACTTTTAGTTGTTCACGGTCATCTCTGTAACGTTCCCAAAAATTTTGCCACCGACACCGGGTTTTATATCATCCCCGATGGGTTTAATACCACCGCCCGTACCGGGTACAATAACGTTACCAGTAGCAAAACCCACACCCGAATTAGTATACTTTAAGTTCAACCGTTCGCAGGTCGTTTGATTGCCTGCGCACACAACCTCGTCCCCTTTATAATAGAGGGTAACTTTATTGATACCGCGTTTTTCCCCCCACTTCGGCTTGGCGGAGATATAGTCGAAATCAATTCCTTTTGCATTACTGCCGGCCATTAAATCATAGGTAAAATACTCTGTTGCAAACGTTTTACCATTGTTGGTGGAGCTTTCGATTTTCGTCTCAATATCTAAAGCGTCCAACGTGGGCGTTACTTTTGTGCCATTGCTTGTTTTAATGCTAGGGCCGGCCAGTGTTTTTTGGTCCCCCCACACGTATCCGTTGTTAATTATCCAACGGTCCCGCGCTTCAAAAAGAGCCGGAAGCAACTGGGTAGCTTCGGCCACTTTGGAACGGTCCAAGGCCTTGCGGTATTGCGGCAAGGCAACGGAGGTAAGCACCCCCATAATAATAACTACTACTAATAGTTCGATTAACGTAAATCCCTTATAGTTCATACACACCCCCTTTAAAGTAAGTATAAGAGTTTTTGCAAAAATTACAATACCATTATAGCTAAAATTCTTGCGTTGCGCACACAAATTTTAAAGCAATAGGGCAAAGCATACTTTTCAGTGAAAAATTTGCTATGATATACAGGGTTTGGTAAGCTACCTAAACCGCCGGGAGGAAACATGCGCATTCATGACGATATTCAGTTAGATTACTGTGACGTTCTGCTACGGCCGAAACGGTCCACCTTATCTTCACGTTCCGAAGTAGAAGTGCTACGCAATTACACCTTTAAATGGTGCCCTAAAACAATTACCGGTACCGGTATTGTGGCGGCCAATATGTACACCACCGGCACGTTTGAAATTGCGCGTGAAATGCAAAAACAATCCCTCTTTTGCGCCCTGCAAAAACACTACACAGCCCAAGAAATTATTCACTTCTTAACCGCCAATTTGCAAGAACAAGGTTCCAATGACTTGGTGTTTGTAAGCACGGGCGTAAGTGATGCCGATTTTGAAAAATTAACCCAAGTAATGGCCACAGGCCTTATCGACAACATTTGCATTGATGTGGCAAATGGCTACTCCCACTATTTAATTAACTATGTACGCAAAGTACGCAAGGCCTGGCCCAAAGCACTTATTATGGCGGGCAACGTGGTTACCGGAGATATGTGCGAAGATTTAACCCTCAACGGAGCCGATATTGTAAAAGTGGGTATTGGCCCGGGGTCCGTATGTACCACCCGCAAAATTACCGGCGTGGGACGGCCGCAATTTTCCACCATTATTGAATGTGCTGACTCTGCCCATGGAGTAGGTGGAATGATTTGTGCCGACGGCGGTTGTACCGTTCCCGGAGATGTGTGCAAAGCGTTATGTGCCGGGGCTGATTTTGTGATGCTGGGCGGTATGTTGGCCGGGCACGCAGAAAGCGCCGGAGAAATGAGCACCAAGATTTTTCAAACCGGCGAAGTAACTATGGTAGATGATACCCATTGCAGTATGGCCTTGGTAGAGAAGAAATTTAAAAAATTCTACGGGATGAGCTCCGCCTATGCCCAGGAACTGCACTATGGCGGCATTAAAAAATACCGTGCCAGCGAAGGTAAAGTGGTAGAAATCCCCTACCGTGGGCCCGTGGAACCCACACTGCTTACGTTACTGGGTGGCATCCGCAGTTGTATGACGTATATCGGGGCCAAGCGCCTGAAAGATATGCCCAAGTGTGCCACGTTCTACCGCGTAAACCGCCAATTAAATACCATTTTTGGCAATGAATAATATGTTACAATAAACTATCCCCCATTAGGAGAATACTATGATTAAAGATGGCAGCAAAGTAAAATTTGATTACACCTTGACCGTTGAAGGAAAAGTAGCCGATACGTCCGCCGGACGCGCTCCGCTGGAATATACGCACGGGGCTGGGCATATTATTAAAGGCCTGGAAAAAGAAATGACCGGCATGAAAGTAGGCGACAAGAAAACCGTAACCGTTCAGCCGGAAGAAGGATACGGATTGGTGTTAGAAGAAGCCATCCGCCGCGTGCCGAAAACCGCTATCGGCGGGGCTGACCAGTTAAAAGTGGGTGATATGGTGGGTGCTTCCAATGCCGGGCATACGTTCCGCGCGGTGGTTAAAGAAATTACCGACACAGAAGTAGTGCTGGATTTTAATCATCCGCTGGCCGGTAAAACGCTTACTTTTGACGTAGAGATTAAAGAAATTAACTAGTCATTGAAGATATTTAAAGAAAAACCCCGCTCATGTGAGCGGGGTTTTTTACCGTAAGTAAGTTTATTTAAGCAAGTTTGTTAAACTAAACGTTTTTACTTCTTCTTGCATTTGCTTAATCGCATCATCCACGCTTAAGGGCTGTGTGTTGGTACCGTCTTTGAGGCGCACCGTAAGCGTGCCGTTGGCGGCTTCGTTCTTGCCGATAATAGCCGTATACGGGATGCGTTGCATATGCGCTTCGCGGATTTTGAGACCCAGCTTTTCCGGGCGGATATCCAACTCCACGCGCAAGCCCGCCGCTTTCATTTTGGCGGCTACTTCCTGCGCAAACGGGATTTGGTCATCCGTGAGCGTGAGGATTTTCATCTGGACGGGTGCCAACCACAACGGGAACCACCCCGCGTAGTGTTCAATGAGCACGCCCGTAAAGCGTTCAATGCTGCCAAACATCGCGCGGTGGACCATAATCGGGCGTTTGCGGCCTTCGGGAGCGACGTACTCCAGGTCAAAGCGTTCGGGCAAGTTGAAATCAAACTGAATGGTGGATAATTGCCACAAGCGGCCAATTGCGTCCATCACTTTGATATCAATCTTCGGTCCGTAGAAAGCGGCTTCCCCGGCGTGTGTGGTATAAGGGATATGGTTTTCTTCCAACACCCGTTTGAGCGCCGTTTCGGCACGTTCCCATTCTTTTACATCCCCCGTAAAATGTTCCGGATGTTCCGGGTCACGCGTGGAAAGTTCCACGGCGTATTTTTCAAAGCCAAACGTTTTGAAAATATGCATGGCGTATTCAAAAGCTTGTTTGACTTCGTTTTCTACTTGTTCGGGCATGCAGAAAATGTGGGCATCATCTTGCGTAAATCCGCGTACCCGTAACATCCCGTGCAGGGCACCGGAACGTTCGTAGCGGTACACCGTGCCCAGTTCGCTAAAGCGCAAGGGCAAATCCCGGTATGAGCGCAAGTGGGTTTTGTAAATTTCCACGTGGAAGGGACAGTTCATGGGTTTGATTTGATACTTTTCTTCATCAATTTCCATGGGTTTGAACATGCTCTCACTATAAAACCCGGCGTGACCGCTGATTTCAAACAAGTGATAGCGCGCAATATGCGGGCTGACGACCAGATCATAACCGCGTTTTAAGTTTTGGTCTTTGATCCAATCTTCCAAAATTTTCCGCAACATTCCCCCTTTGGGGTGCATTAAAATAAGCCCAGGCCCGATGTTGTCATTAATGCTAAACAGGTCCAGCTCCGGGCCCAGTTTGCGGTGGTCGCGCTTGGCGGCTTCTTCTTGTTGTTTGACGTAGGCGTTGAGTTCGTCTTTATTGTCAAAGCACAAACCGTAAATGCGCTGGAGCATGGGGCGTTTTTCATCGCCGCGCCAGTAAGCCCCCGCAATGGTGGTAAGTTTAAAACTGTTCACTTTACCGGTATGTTCAACGTGCGGGCCACGACACAAATCGGCATAATCGCCGTTGACATATACCGTAATACTGCCATCTTCCAACTCTTCTAAAAGTTCCAGCTTATAAGTTTCGCCGCGTTTGGTAAAAAAATCGCGTGCTTCGGCTTTCGTCATTTCTTTGCGTTCAAATTTTTGACGCGCCTTGATGATTTCTTTCATCTTAGTTTCAATGGCTTTTAAATCTTCGGGAGTGAATTGCTTGGGGCAATCAAAATCGTAGTAAAAGCCATTTTCAATAGCTGGCCCGATGCCGAGTTTCGTACCGGGGAATAACTGCTGCACCGCTTGTGCCATAATATGTGCGCACGAGTGGCGTTTTATCTGTAAGTCTTGATTTTCCATTTTTTTTCCGATTGGGGATGTCAGCCACCAAGACCGAGCCAGCCCCAAAAGGCCTCGTTATAAGATATAATAATTATATCATTTAATCACAGAGAGTGCTTGCTATGTCCTTTTTATATAAGCTAATTTGTAAACCTTTTCAAAACGATTGGAAATTGTTAACCGTTTTATCTGTACCGGCGTTACTGGTGGGATGGTTTGGATTAAATCAACTGGGGGTGGGCCAAGCTATTTATGTAGTACCGGCGGAGTTAGCCAAATTTTTATGCGAGTTTTTATTCCTGGGGCTGCTACTTTCCATGCTACAATTAATCGGCCTAAAAAACAAATGGATAACGGGGGCCCTTTGTTTTTTTTACTTTTTGGCGATGACTGCCGACTTTGTACTGCTGTTATATTTTAAAGAACGTTTTGGTGCCAAATATTTAGATACACTGGAAGGCGGCGATTATAACTTTTTAAAAGATTGGAGAGTAATTTCTTACGTGGTATTTTTGGCGGCATTTTCCTGGGGGACCGTGCATCTGTTTTTGCAAAATGCCTCCCGCAAAACGGCCTTGCACCGGGGTGTCGTGTGCCTGTTGGCCACCCTCTTATTATATGTAGTAAATCCGTTGTGGCTGCTACCGAAACCGGCTAATTTTTACAGTGTATATATGATGCCGCCGTCTCTTGTCTATACGGTGCGAGCCGTCTTTGCCAAACAACCTAACATGGTGTTGGCAAAAGAGCTTTCCCCCACCATCGCCCCCTTGGCAAAACGCTACAATGTGTTTTCGGCTAAACAAACCCCTGTGGGTAAAAATTATATGCGTGTGGTGCTGATTGCATCGGAATCGTTATCCAACAAATACATGCATCACTTTAATTTAAACATCCCCCCGCAGGCCAGTGCCCAGTTAGACAAACTCTACGAAGAAAACCCGTCTGCTTCGCTTAGGCATGTAACGCTTTCCACGCTCTACGGGCTTTCGGTCATTTTCACTTCGCACCCTTTTGTCCGCTTGGCGTATGAAAACCAGTACCCCTTTTCCATGGTCAAAGAACTCAAAAAAAATGGATTTCATACCGCTTTTTTACGCGGGGCCAACGAAACATATATGGATGAACACTTGCTCTTTAAGCAGGTTGGGTTTGACGAAGTAATCGGCGCTACTTATTTTCAAACCCGGGATGATTATAAAAATTATATTGACTGGTGGGGTCTCATGGACCGCAAATTGTTCGATTATGCGTTAGAGTATTTACGCATCCATAAAAACGAACCTACCTTTATTACCTTGCTAACGGTAGATACCCACTCCCCGTTAGGGCGGCTGGATTATTTGGGGGAAGAGTACCAGGAAATTGAGGAAAGTTTTTATGACACCCCCACCCTTCCGCGCGCTTTTGCGCGCTTTGGACAGGACGTGCAACGTTTTTTGGACGGACTTACCCAACAGGGCTTATTTGATGACGACACATTAGTGTTAATCATGCCGGACCATCCGGCCTACGCAAATATGCCGGCCACCGCCCTGTTTACGCCGTTTCAACCACAATTTGACAACTTGCCCTTTATCATTGTTACCAAAGAAAAAATTACCGCTCCCGTGGCAAAGAACGAATTACTTTCCCAATTGGATATTGCCCCCACCGTATTGGATTTACTTAATATTGATATTCCGCGCGGCATGTTCGGTCACAGTATTTTTGATACACGCGCTAACCGCACGGTATTTGATATTAAGGAAGATTATGCGGTAGTTACCACGTGGTATGGGCAACAAATTGTGCCGCTCAATTCCCATAAGAAAGGGGACCAACCCCTGCTTGAATTGATGCGTACGTTTGTGGTGCCGTAAGTTACCACGTAGCAAACGCCGTCCTTCCCGTCAAAATATGCTACAATACTAAAGTATTATTATCTTTTGGAGGAGTTTATGCAAACAGCCGCACAAGGCTCCACTGCTTGGATTTGGTTTCTGATGCTTGCGTTTGCGTTTGTGGTAGTTTTTTTACCCGCACGCAGCCAAAAAAAACGTGAGCAAGAGCTCCAAACCAAAGTGAACGCCTTACAGAAAGGAGATCAAATTATTTTGGCAAATGGTATTATCGGTACCGTAGTGGGTTTTAAGGATAACGCCCTGGAAGTAAAAGTGGCCGAATCCGTAAAATTAACTGTACTAAAAAATGCCGTTGTCGGATTTTTAAATGACCGTACTACTACGGAAAAAGGAGGCACGAAGTAATGTCAAACAAATTAGCCGTAAAATGGGGAATTATTATCGTCATTTTACTAGGGGCTTTCTGCTTAATTTACCCCAATTATAAATGGTACTCTAAACCACTTGCCGAACGCGAGAAATTAGACACGTTGGGTGAACGGCCCAAACGTATGCTGAACTTGGGCTTGGATTTACGCGGAGGATCCAGCTTACTATTAGAATTAGACGTATCCAAACTACAAGGCAATGAACCCTTGCACGAAGCGATGGCCCGCGCCATTGAAATTATCCGCAACCGCATTGACCAATACGGCGTGGCGGAAACTTCCATCACCAAACAGGGTGATAAATGGATTATGGTTCAATTGCCCGGTGTATCCAACCCGCAACGTGCGGAAGAACTGATTGGTAAAACGGCTATGTTGGAATTCCGCATCGTAAAAAATGACCAATCTATTGCGCAAGAAGCTTTTACCAAATTGGAAAATACCGCCAATCCATTTGATGACGACGGTAATTTGGATCCGGCAATTGCTGCTTTGGTACCCGAAGGTTACCAAATTATGCGCAGCAAAGAAGGAGGGCCCACCTTGGTAGAATCCAACGTGGAAGTAACTGGGGCCGATTTGGAAGATGCCCGCGTGATTATGATGGACGAAAACGGCTATTCTGCCGTATCGTTCCGTTTTAACACCGAAGGCGCCCAAAAATTCGGGAAACTGACCGGCAGCAATTTGAAAAAACAATTGGCCATCGTGTTGGATAATACCATCCAATCCGCTCCCGAAATTCAATCCCGCATTTCCCGCGAAGGGCGCATCACCGGACATTTTACGCCCGAAGATGCCCGCAGCTTATCCATCGTCTTAAAAGCCGGTGCATTGCCTGCCCCCGTGCGCGTGATTGAAAAGAAAACCATTGGCCCGACGTTGGGTGAAGATTCTATTAAATCGGGTCTTTCCGCCTCGGCCATTGCGTTTGTCATCATTTTACTGTTCATGTTAGTGTATTACAAAGCCGCCGGTTTTATTGCCGACATTGCTTTGTTACTCAACTTTATTTTGACAGTTGCCATAATGAGCTATTTCTCTGCTACGTTAACTTTGCCCGGTATCGCCGGTATGATTTTAGCGTTGGCTATGGCTATTGATGCCAACGTACTTATTATTGAACGTATGCGTGAAGAAAAACGTGCAGGCAAACCCGTGTACGAAATTATTAACTTGGGTTATGATAAAGCTTGGAGTGCCATTTTTGACTCCAACATTACCACCATTATTGTGGGGGCCTGTCTCTTGCAATTTGGTACCGGCCCTGTAAAAGGGTTTGCCGTGACCTTAATTGTGGGGTTATTAGTCAGTTTATTTACCGCCGTATTTGTAACACGCGCGATTTATGAACTTATTTTAACTTCTAACACCAAGGAGATCAGTCTATGATGAATCTTTTACCCAAAACAAACATTGATTTCCTAAAGTATAGAAAAGTGTATTTTACGCTATTTGCTTTGTTACTTATTGGCGGCGTAATCTGCTTCTTTACGAAAGGATTTAACATGGGCATTGATTTTACCGGCGGTACCATGGTACAGGTAAAATTTAATGCGCCCATTGAAATGGAACAAGTGCGCCACGCGCTCAGCTCCACGGGGGCCAACTCCGAATTACAATCGTTTGGAGATAACTCTTACGCCATCAGTGAAAAGAGCACCTCGGACGAAGTGGGTGTAGTACAACAACGTATTACCCATGCGCTGGACTCGTTGGATGTGCCTTATACGGTCTTGCAAACCAACTCCGTTGGGCCGGCCGTAGGGTCTGATATGACGTTCCGCGCCATTTTGTCCATCGTATTATCTATGGCGTTTATCATCATTTATGTTGCCTTCCGCTTTAGCAATATTACGTGGGGCTTTTCCGGCGTAGTAGCGCTGTTCCACGATTTATTTCTAATGGCGGTAGCGTTTTCGATTACGCAACGCGAAATTGACTTGGTGGTGGTAGCGGCTTTCTTAACCGTAGCCGGTTTCTCCATTAACGACACCATCGTTATCTTTGACCGTATGCGCGAAAACAAACGTCTGCATCCCAACATCAACTTTAGGGATTTAATTAACTTATCCATCAATGAAACATTGTCCCGCACCATCATCACCACATTAACGGTGTTGTTTGCGTTGCTTGTACTTTATTTCTTTGGCGGAGAAGTAATTAACTCCTTTGCGTTTGCCATGTTGGTGGGTTGTATCTCCGGTGTGTACAGCACCATTGCGTTAACAACGCCGCTTGTATATACATGGAACCATGGCGAATATTACGACGGAGACAACAAAGATTTACGCCCGGCCAACCGTCAAAATGCGGAAGAATTGGCCCGCAACAGCCAACGTCAATCTTCTCGCAAAGACGAAGCTGATGCTTACCGCAAGGTCGGTTCTGCTAAACGCTCACGCAGACGCCGTCACTAATCTTTGATACGGAGCCCCACCCCGGGGCTCCGTTCAAACGTTTTACAAAGGGGGCCTTGCTAAGACCCGGTTTGCAAAATGTTTGAAGCACCCAATAACATATGCGTAAAATAAAACGATTTAAAATTACTTCCCGGGAACGCGAAATTTTAAACCGCCTGATGCGGGAGCTGCCGCTTTTGCGGCGGGCCGGTTTTCAAAGCCAACCTGAGGTATCCGCATTTATTACGGATATTTTTAAGCAAATAGATCCCGGCGTGGTGTATGAATTTAACCAGGACGCCCACTGGGAACTCGACGATCAAAACCTTTTGCATAAAGAAATGTTTTCCGCCTGTGCCGTTACACTGGGCGACAAGTTACAACCTTTTTTGGATACGTTACCCAACGAAGATAAACGCACGGCCGCCGTCACCGTGATTTTGGAATTTTTAAAGACGGCAGTTTCTTTTGTAACCGATTTAGTAAAAGAACAAGCCCGCAAAGAAGAATGTGAAACGCTGGATTTACAATTTATTTACCTCCCCCCCTTTGGGGCAGCCGGTGCACCTAAAATGTTACGCGAGGCGATCCGTTTGGAAAAAACCGTATCCGCCAAGGCATTACCCGTCATTTTACCGCATCTAAATGCTGAAAAAATAGATGTTTCACTTACCCAAGAAGGGAACTTGCTCCCCTTGTTTACAACGGTGTTTTTTATCCCGTGGCAAAAAGCAAAAAAGAAAGGAAAAAAATAATGCATCCCGACCACACTCAACCCTTTTCGTTAAAACATATCCTGGGCTCCACGTTAGCGTGGTGGTACACCATGTTTTTAGGATGGACGACCCGCGTTTATTGGTTCAAAACCCCGGAAGCGGAGCAAATGGAACAAGCGGGCCAAGGAATTATTTATGCTGCCTGGCATAACCAACAGCTTTTTTTACTCTACCCCTACCGCCGGCAAAAAATTGCGGCCTTAATCAGCCAATCTTCCGACGGTGAATATATTGCGCGGGTACTGCCCCATTTTGGTATGATTGCCGTGCGCGGTTCTACTACCCGTGGCGGGGCAAGGGCTTTAATTAAATTAATCCAATCGGCCCGTAAAGGATATCGCCCCATGCTAACGCCCGACGGTCCCCGCGGCCCTATTTATACGGTACAGCCCGGTATTTTATTTTTGGCTAAAAAATTAGGATGGCCTATTGTTCCGGTTGGCACGGCGTTGTCGCACAAATTTAAGGCAGGCTCTTGGGATAAAATGCGTGTTCCTCTTCCCTTTGGCAAAACCGCTTTAACGTACGGGAAAGCAATTTGGGTCAAAAGTGAAGAAGATTTTGAACGGGCGGCCAAAGAATTACAAGCCGAACTCAACCGCTGCAGTGATGCCAGCGAGATGTTCTGCAACAACCAACATTTTGACCCCACCCACGGCTAAACTACTGTTTTACAGCAAAAAAAGAACTCCGGCCTTCGACCGGAGTTTTTTTTAGAATTTTATTTGCGCTTTCGTTTGGAGGTTGCAACTGTTTTTTTTCGTGTAGCTTTTTTGCTTGTTCTAGCGGGTTCCTTCTTGCCTTTTTTGGCTTTTACCTTCTTGCCCGTTTGCCGAACGGAAGCTGCTTTGGACGTTTTGGCGGTATGATGTTTATGTTCATACTCCTTCCACCCTTCCAGTGCCAGCGGCAACACTTCATCCATATGTTTGACAGGAATAAGTGTCATTTCTTTGCGCACACGCTCCGGAATTTCGCTCACGTCTTTTTGGTTGGTGTGCGGGTAAAGAATAGTTTTGACACCTTCGCGGTAAGCCGCCAAGAACTTTTCTTTAATCCCCCCTACCGGCAAGATACGCCCGGTAATGGTCACTTCACCCGTCATAGCCAATTTCTTTTTAACGGGTAATCCCGTTAGTAAACTGATTAGTGCGGTAGTAATCACCCCGCCGGCGGACGGGCCATCTTTGGGGATAGCCCCTTCTGGGAAGTGAATATGGAAATCCGTTTTGTGGAAATCCACATCCTTGCCATAGCCGCGGCTTTGCGCATACGTCAAGGCGGCACGCACGGACTCCTTCATCACATTGCCCAACATACCGGTTAGTATCAACGCCCCTTTGCCGGGCAGTTTAGTGGCTTCAATGGTTAAGGTTTCGCCCCCCACGCTGGTCCACGCCAACCCGGTGGCAATACCGACACCGTTATCTTCGGTAGCAAAGTTGGAATACTTGGGCACGCCTAAAAAATCATGCAGGTTTTCTTTGGTGACTACTACTTTTTTAGCCCCTTCCACCATTTTTTTGGCTGCTTTACGGCACAGGGATGCAATTTCGCGTTCCAAATTACGCACGCCGGCTTCGCGCACATAATCACGCATCAAAAGGGCTACGGCATCATGTTGAATTTCCAACTGACCTTTTTTAAGGCCGTGTATTTTCATTTGCTTAGGCAGCAAATAATTATCCACGATGTCATGCTTTTCATATTCGGTGTATCCGTCGAAATCAATGATCTCTAAACGGTCCCGCAACGTAACCGGGATAGAGGCCAGCGAGTTAGCCGTAGTAATAAACATCACCTTTGATACGTCAAACGGCACATCCAAAAAATGGTCCGTAAAATCTTTGTTTTGTTCCGGGTCCAAGAGTTCCAATAACGCAGCAGCCGGGTCTCCACGCCAATCCGACCCCATTTTGTCGATTTCATCTAATAAGAATACCGGGTTCGAACTTTTTGCCTTGCTGATACCTTGGATGATGCGCCCGGGCATAGAGCCAATGTAGGTACGGCGGTGACCGCGGATCTCGCTTTCATCCCGCACGCCGCCTAAGCTCATACGTACAAATTTGCGGCCAATGGCACGG
>JBGUMP010000044.1:0-10238 GCA_045116875.1 Elusimicrobiaceae bacterium
GTGCTGGGGAAATTGCAAGCAGTATTGCCGTTTCCGTACTGGCAGAAACTATCCGTAAAATTAATATGGGTAAATTACAAATACCCGCTACCTTTCTGCCAAAACTCTCCATGCCGGAACGAAAACTTTTGTTGGCTGCTAACTTAGCCAATGCAGCTATTTATTCCACCGCCCAATCTGCCGACAACTATCGGTTAATGGGAACTACGCTCACGGGTGTATTGCTGGAAAACGGGTACGCTACCGCCGTGCATGTGGGGGATTCCCGCCTGTATTTATTGCGAAACAATAAAATTATTCAAATCACGACGGACCACTCACTGGCTATGGAGCATATCCGCCGGGGGCTTTTAACCAAAGCCGAGGCCGACCATTCTAAAATTCAAAATATTTTAACCCGCGCTATGGGAATCAAAAAGAATATTGAATTTGATTTACTCAAATTTCCCGTCCATGTAGGGGATATTTTGCTACTTTGTTCGGACGGCCTTTACAAAGGGCTTAATGAAGAGCAAATAGCCAACTTGCTGCGTGCCGGAAAGAATTTACCCTTGGTAAGACTTTGCAAGCAATTGGTTCATAAATCCAATGAGGGGGATGGGCAAGACAATATTTCGTGCGTCCTAATTAAAATTCTACCGGAACAAAAAGTAACAATTTCACAACGCATTAAATCCTTATTTAAAAAGAGAAAAGTAGCAGTTTAGTAAACAAATTAGTTTACCTTTACAGCCCAATTTCCCTCCGGGGAGATTGGGCTTTTCAAATCATTCCATCCGTCCTATTTTTATCTGCAACCTTGCCATTTTGGGCACATTTTAATTAGCACTCTTTGAAAGTGCTTGACAATTTTGCCGTACTTATGCTAAACTAGCATTATCAAAAGGCGAGTGCTAAAATAAAGCACCAACCTGAAAGCTATTTTAGGAGGAATTATATATGGCAGAAATTAAATTCAAACCGTTGGGTGACCGTGTGTTTGTAAAACCCATTGAACGGGAAACTATGAAAGGGGGAATTATCATCCCTGATACCGCCAAAGAAAAACCCATGGAAGGGGAAGTATTAGCGGTGGGAGCCGGAAAATTGACCGAAAAAGGGGAACGTGCCGCGATGGATATTAAAAAAGGCGATCGCGTGCTGTATGGCAAATACTCCGGTACCGAAGTTAAATTTGAAGATGAAACATTTTTAATCTTGCACCAAGATGAAATTTTGGGCATTTTAGGGTAAGTTCAAGGAGGAATGAATTTTTATGGCAAAACAAATTATTTATGGTGATGAAGCCCGTGCTAAAATGAAAGCGGGTATTGAAAAAGTTGCAAATGCTGTGCGCGTAACCTTGGGGCCCAAGGGACGTAGCGTTGTATTAGAAAAAAAATTTGGTTCTCCGCTTATTATCGATGACGGCGTGACCATTGCAAAAGATATCGAATTAGAAGATAAATTTGAGAATATGGGCGCTCAGCTCATCCGTGAAGTAGCTTCTAAAACCAATGACGTTGCCGGTGACGGTACCACCACTGCTACCGTTTTGGCCAATGCCATGCTCACGGAAGGTATTAAAAATATTACCGCTGGCGCTAACCCTACGTTAGTCAAAAAAGGAATTGAAAAAGCAGTTGAAACCACCAAAGCCGCGTTGGAGAAAATGCACAAACCGGTAAAAACCAAAGAAGAAAAAGCTCAAATTGCTACCATTTCGTCCAATGACCGCGAAATTGGCAATATGATTGCCGAAGCCATTGAAAAAGTAGGGGCTGAAGGGGTTATTACTGTAGAAGAAGGCAAAACCGCTACTACCCAATTGGATATTGTAGAAGGGATGCAATTTGACCGTGGCTACATTTCCCCGTATTTTGTAACCGATTCTGAACGGATGGAATGCGTACTGGAAAACCCGTACATTATCATTACGGATAAGAAAATTTCATCCATGAATGAACTGTTACCGATTTTGGAAAAAATTGTACAAAGCGGCAAACAATTCCTCATTGTGGCCGAAGATGTGGACGGTGAAGCATTGGCTACGTTGGTAGTCAACAAATTGCGCGGCACCTTGAAAGGATGCGCCGTAAAAGCCCCGGGCTTTGGTGACCGCCGCAAAGAAATGTTAGAAGATATTGCTATCTTAACCGGCGGTAACGTCATTAGCGAAGAACGTGGCATGAAACTCGACAAAGCCGAATTACCCATGCTCGGTCAATGTGCACGTGTCGTAATCGATAAAGAAAACACCACCATTGTTTCCGGCAAAGGGGACAAGGCCTCTATCGATGCCCGCACGGCTCAAATCCGCAAACAAATCGAAAATTCTACCAGCGATTATGACAAGGAAAAATTGCAAGAACGCTTGGCCAAATTGGCGGGCGGCGTAGCCGTCATCAGCGTCGGTGCTGCCACGGAAACTGAACTCAAAGCTAAAAAAGCTAAAGTAGAAGATGCAAAAAACGCTACCAAGGCCGGTGTAGAAGAAGGATTGGTGCCCGGCGGTGGTGTTGCCTTAGCACGCTGCCAAAAAGCACTCGATGGCATTAAAGAGGATAACGAGGACGTACGTACCGGTATCAATATTGTGCGCAAAGCCCTAACCGCTCCTTTGAAACAAATTGCCGTAAATGCCGGATTGGATGGCGCCGTGGTCGTAGATAAGGTGCTCTCCATGAAAGGAGCCGCTGATGGCTATGATGCCGATAAAGACGAATATTGCGATCTATTAAAAGCCGGTGTGGTGGATCCGGCCAAGGTAGTACGCACTGCCTTAGAAAATGCGGCTTCCATTACCGGGACCGTGCTACTGACGGAAACATTGGTAGCCGATGCACCGGAAAAAGAACACACCCATGCTCCGGCCGGTATGCCCGGTATGGGGGGAATGGGCGGCATGATGTAATCTAAAGTTTGTCGTTACATCTATAAGTACGAGGGCACAAGTAAATTTACTTGTGCCCTTTGTTTTTGCAAAAGGACTCTTGTTTTTTTTAAATAAATCACTATACTATGAATGTACAAACCCACAAAAGGAAGGCGTCATTATGAAAAAAATACTAATTTTATTTTTATTGGCAAGCACGGTCTCTTTGCCGGCTATTGCCCAAACACCAAGCATTCCTAAACCCAAAAAATTGGAACGGAACGTGCAACAGCATGTGCTCCAGGCCGATACTCAAACACGTAGTATAGATGCGCACAACCGGGCCACTTTTGATGCCCAAATACGGGTACGTTCCCGCTTTGTGAATCAAATTCAAACAAACGATCAAGTAATTGATAAAGACTGTTCTGCCGTTAAAATTGATAGCAATTGGTTAATTGCTTCGTTACGTTGCCGGGGGACCGTCTCGGAGGTAACTGCCTATTTACACGACAGAACAGAGATTACAAAAAAAATTGAATCACGCAAAATTGATTGGATAAAAATAGAAGGGTTGGAAGTCAAGAAAAGAAACTACTTTATTGACGAATCTTCCAAAATTATCCTGATCCGCACTAATCTCCAACATGATTTAGCCGAAAAACTGGCCAAAAGGGGCAATGTGGTTGCCAATATGTTAATTGCGCAAAATCCTGTTGCTCTACTTAAAACCGTAAAAGAGGCCTTTATCAACCGCGAACGGTATTGCCTCCCGGGCCGTTGCTCTGATAGCGTTGAGATTGAGCAATATTGTGCTGATAACAAATGTTATAAAGTAGAATGGGAAATGATTGATGGGGATTCGGGAGATCCGCTCTTCCTGCTTTCTAAAAATCACGGCAAAGCAGAGTTTTTAGCCGGCCTTAATGATGCGGAATATTCTTCCGGTTATGACATATCTGGTAGATTCTACCGTGTGTTTGACAGCAAAACGCTCGAATTCATGCGTAAAATCATTGGCAATCGTGACCCCGAGGCATTCAGGCGAATTTCACAACATATTGTTGATGAAAATTCGTTCTGATAAAACTGAGTTTTTCCCTTTACTTCCCGCTAAACAGGCGGGAAGTTTTTAATGCAATTTTATATAATACTTTTATCTAAATTAAGGAGATAAATATGGCTCAAAATCCCCTATTTAACGAAAAAGCCTTTGAACGTGCACAAGCAGCACAACAACGCGGTTTTCGAACCTCACAAGATGAATTTACGCAAGAACCAATGCATTTGGTCCGCGGCGAAGATACAGCCGACAATGCAATGACGTTACAAGGTACCATTAACAAAACTTTTTTTCTGCTGTTTTTATGTGTGGCGGGAGGAGTGATTAGCTGGTCTCATCCGCAACACTGGGTTCCCTTTTTATGGCTAATTGCGCTGGGAGCACTTGGCATTGCCATCTGGACGGGTTTTAAACCGATAGTGGCTCGTTTTACAGCGTCCATTTATGCCGTATTGGAAGGGCTATTGTTAGGTGCCATTTCTGCCTTGTACAACGCCCAATTCGAAGGGATTGTATTTAACGCAGTAGCCATTACATTTTTGGTTTTTGCCATCATGTTAATGCTCTATTGTTTTAAAATTGTCCGTGTTACTAGTGGACTCATCAAAGCCGTCGCATCTGCCACACTAGCTATTGCGGTTTTATATATGGGATCTTGGATTTTATCACTCTTTGGGGTAAATCCAAGTTATTTAACGTCATCGTCGCCTCTATCCATCGGCATTAGCATAGTTGTTTGTATTGTAGCTGCCGCTAACTTTCTGTTAGATTTTGAATTTATTAATCAAATGACTAGCACCTATGCCGTCCCTAAATATATGGAGTGGTACGCCGGATTTAGCTTACTGGTTACCTTGATATGGCTATATCTGGAAATTTTGCGTTTGTTAGGAAAAACAAGAAGAAGATAATACTCTATGCTACATTTTAAGCCCTGTCTCCTATGCGAGACAGGGCTTAAATTTTGTAAAATAAATACATAGGGCGGATTTATCCTCCCGGATTTTATCAAGGAGTCACTAACTTATGAATTTTAACAGCATCAAAAAAATCCAAGACATGGATTTGAAAAACAAAAAAGTATTGGTGCGCGTAGATTACAACGTACCGTTAAAAGATGGCAAAGTGGATAATAATAAACGTATCGTGGCTACGGAAAAAACCGTAAAGTATTTGCTAGAAAACAACTGTCGCGTAGTTCTCATTGCACACTTAGGCCGCCCGAAAGGAAAAGTAGCCCCCGAATTTAGCTTGGCTCCTGTAGCTGATGAAGTCGAAAAACTGTTTGGTGTACCGGTACACTTTGCCAAAGATTGCGTAGGCGCCGAAGCTGACAAAGTAGTAGCCGACACTAAGAACGGCGAAATTGCTTTATTGGAAAACTTGCGCTTTCACGCGGAAGAAGAGAAGAATGATCCTGAATTCGCAAAACAATTAGCCAAACACGGTGAGATTTTTGTACAAGAAGCTTTTGGTACCGTACACCGTGCTCATGCTTCCACCAGTGCTATTACCGACTATTTACCCGGTTGCGCGGGCTTCCTCGTACAAAAAGAAGTTGAATTTTTAGGTAAAGCACTTGAAAACCCGGCCCGTCCGTTTGCTGCCGTAATCGGCGGGGCCAAAGTATCCGATAAAATTTTGCTTTTAAACAATTTATTGGACAAAGTAAATGTGCTTATCATTGGCGGCGGTATGGCTTACACGTTCCTCAAAGCCAAAGGCATGGAAATTGGGAAATCTTTGGTAGATGACACCAAAATCGACGAAGCCAAACAAGTCATGCAAAAAGCCGCTGATAAAGGCGTAAAAATGTTGATGCCGGTAGATTTCCGTGTATCAAAGGAATTTTCGGAAACGGCTACAGCCACGGAAGTAGATGTAATTCCTGCAGATATGGAATCTATGGACATTGGCCCCAAAACCGAAAAATTGTTTGCCGATGAATTAATGAAATGCAAAACGATTTTCTGGAACGGGCCGATGGGCGTATTTGAATTCCCGAATTTTGCCAAAGGCAGTTTTGCTATCGCCAATGCCATGATTGAAGCGACCAAACAAGGTGCCATCTCAATCATTGGCGGGGGGGACAGCGTCAATGTACTCAAGAAAGGCAAAATTAACCAGAAAGAATTTTCCCACGTTTCCACCGGTGGCGGTGCCAGCATGGAATTTGTGGAAGGGAAAGAGCTTCCCGGTTTAGTGGCCTTAGCCAAATAAAGAAGTTTTAAAGTGATACTGTAGAAACAACCAACGGCCTCTTTTAAAGAGACCGTTGGTTATTTTATATTCTATTTGCCACTTATTTTTTCCGCTTTTTCATCTTCACTAATTTACCGGCAGGTTTTGACACAAGGTGTCTAACCACAGTCAATTTATTGGCTTCGGCTTTTGGTAACCCCTCGCGCAAAGTTTTAACCATTACATCTGTCAAGGGGACAAAATCCTTTTCTGCTTTGCCCATAAACCCGACCAGGTACTGTTTTTGCCCTAACATGGCCAAAACAGGGGCAAAGGGCTCTCTCCCCATGTGAACAACAAAGCTCTCGTCTTCCACCATGAAGAGTTTGGCATTAGCGCTGCTCTCAATCATTTTTTTAAATTCTGTAGGATTTTTTGCTATAAAAAGTGGAACATATCCTGTAATTTCCGCTCCATTATTCAATTCACTAACCAACAGGCGTTGTCCGTCGTCTGTAAGAGTTACAACCGTATGTGGAGCCACCGCAACTGCACTCGCAGCTATCCCAAATTGAACACACAAAAACAATGCTGTCAAAATGAGTACTAATTTTTTCATACTTGCCTCCTTAATTTAATTTTACTGTATCGTGATATATCAAAGTATAAGGGTTTTTTTAAAAAAGTCAAGACCTCATTACAACTAATGCTATAAAATTGCTATAATAAAGATATAATCTAATTAGGAGAATGTACATGTACGGACTTATCTTAACAATCCACTTGCTGGCCTGTGTATTATTGATTTTAATCGTTTTATTACAAAGCGGGAAAGGTTCCGCCGCCGGGATTTTTGGTGCCTCCGGTGCGGACAATTTATTTGCCAGTCCAACGGCCTTTAATGCCATTAACAAATTTACAGCGGGATTAGCCATTGTGCTCATGGCAACATCTTTGGCGTTGACATTCATCTCTAATAAAGCACGGACAACCTCGGTACTGGACAATGTGTCCATTCCCGTTTCCGCTCCGGTTACTCCGGCAAAGTAAGTTGCGCCAATTAGGGAAGTTTTGTAAAATAAGTGTTGTAGTTCCTCGTAGTACAATTTGAGTTTTCGCGCGGATGGCGGAATTGGTATACGCGTGCGTTTGAGGGGCGCATGCCTTACGGCTTGAGGGTTCGAGTCCCTCTCCGCGCAAATTTAAAAAAGAGCGCAAGCTCTTTTTTTGTATAAATGTATGATAGATCCCGAAAAATTTAAAACAGCATGCCGGGAAGGGCATGTGCTAGCCGTTAAACAAATGTTAGAACAAGGGGCCAGTCCAAATGGGAGCATTACTTCTGATGGGGAATTGACTCCTTTAATGGAAGCCTGTAAGGGTGGCCACGTAGAAATTGTACGCTTGCTTCTATCCAAAAAAAATATTAACGTACACTGTGGTACTCGTGGCGGGGCAACAGCTCTTACGTTTGCCATCAAAAAAGGCAATAAAGCCATCATCAAATTACTAAAAGCGGCCGGGGCAAAGTAATAGTTCACCAACCCCCCACACATAGGCCTTTTGGAATAGCCAATCTAGGCCTTTTGGCCCTTGTATCATACGTATTTACCGTATATAATGAAAATATGAAGAGAAAAACATATTTTCTGATACAAGTAAGCATGTTAATTTGTTTGCTGGCATCGGCAGTAATGGTGAATGCCGGGGGTATTAAGCCCCTCAAGATTAAGAATCCTGCAGTAAAAACAGGGTCCCTCCTTCCACGCCAGTCTTCGACGCGATTATCTTCTAAATTATCTTCTAAAATAACCAGCAGTTTACACCAAGCTCATCCGTTAACCCCCAAAGTGCCGAAAAATTTTCCACATATAGATCTGCTTCCCTATCAGTTTCAGGCACGTGCCACTGGGGCGGCCCTAACAAATTGTTTTTCGGGCGCGTTTGTTAAAACACAATATAATGGTCAAACATTTCTGACTGCAGTAATGGCCGCCCACCCGTTTGAAAAATCTAACGATGCACGGGATGGAACCCCGCTCACTCTAAGACGTGATTTTACGGTTGATGTATACATCGATGGGAAATTTATTTCTGCACCCGCTCACGCCGAGGTGGCGGCGGCCCCAAGTATGGCGGACATCGTATTGGTAACACTTCCGTCACAAATTCTAGAAAAAGTTAAATTTGCCTCTTTGGATAGGAAACCCTTTAAACAAGGGGATCGCTTGGTGTCTTTTGGATTTTCGGATGCGATGCCTCGTTTTGTGGAAAACCGTATTGTAACTTCTCAAACTCCTTTCTGTTTGCGAACTACTATGCCTATCGCCCGTGATGACCGTCCCGGTATGTGTGGTTCATTTGTCGGCCGAGAAGAGACCCCGGAGATAGAAAACACTACCGCAGGGGAAACATCTTCTCCGACAGATGTAGAGCCACAGGAACCGACCTTTGTGTTAAGTGGAGTTCACACAGGTAGTAGTCCCGCTAAGGGTAATAACCAGGACATGGGCAATTATTCCAAAAACGAACAACATGATATCGGACATATTACCAAAGCATCTATGATTGACCTGTTGGTCCGGTCTTATTTTAACGATGGCAATGCGACTTTCCCCTTGCAGTTTGGAGAACACACAATTTTTGACATGCGTTTAGATGAATATATTTCTTACATCAAACTATTTGATGAAAATGGAAAATTAATTTGGCAACGGCATTTTTCGTACAAGTTTGCTTATGATCAAGTTAACAGCATGATTGAGCAACTATCGCCTCGATCCTTAGAAATGAGCATACACCGGGTCCAATGGACAGATGAGCAATTACTTGAACTACGCAAACGATGGGACAGAACCCGTTATACCATACGTTACGATTTCGAAAGTAAAACTTTTACTAAGTCTGTCCCTAAATTTCGCTAATCTAACAAATCCCTGGTTTCTAACCAGGGATTTTATTCTTACGCATTCTACGTATAGCTAAATACAATTTAGCTCTCTCGCAAATGCTATAATTAATTCATGAATTACTCTGCATTAACGGCCGCATGGATTTGCTGGGCACTTGTGGGTCTTTCTCCTATTATGGGCAAATATGCTGCCGGACTAATTAGCCCAGCTGTGCTCGTATTTTTGGGCACATTATTGGGGGTCCTATACTTTGCCCCTTGGGTAACTAAAAACCATAAATGGGGGGAATTGTTTGCACGCAATACATTGGGCAAATTTTTGTTTATTGGCACATTTGGAACGGCTCTACCCTTCACAGTATTCTTGATTGCACTACATTATACTACACCGGGCAATGCAGCCATTTTGCAACAAAGCGAACTCATTTATTCCTTAATTTTTGCCATCATTTTTTTGCGCGAATTTCCTAGCCGCGGCCAACTTGGGGGGAGTATATTAATTGTTTTAGGTGTGTTGATTATTTTGCTTAAAGAGCAATACACCCCGCGCTGGACGGGCGATTTACTTATCATCGGTAGCACCTGGATGTTGCAAGCGGGTTCCACTATGGCTAAAAAATTGCCAAAACACCTCGATTACCGTGTAATTGGAATGGCGCGCAACTTATTTGCACTGCCCGCACTAGTCGTCATTTTAAGTACAATGTACATGTTGAATCAACCTTTCACATTCCGTTCCACCGCCACCGCCTGGATTGTACTGGGTTACACCGGATTTTTAAAATACGGCTTGGCCATGGTGGTGTGGTATAAGGCCATCCGTGCACTGGATTTAAGCAAAGTGACTGCTATTTATCTTTCTTATCCCGTCTTATCACTGCTCCTTTCGGTCGTGTTAGGGCTTGATACAATTTCTTCACATCAAGTGCTGGGTCTTGCCATTACTTGTGTCGGGGCATACTGGGTCAGCAGAACCGTCCAAAAAGAAGGGCACTAACCGTCCTAATAAAGTATAATATAAGTATGTTTAATATTTTACCCGTTTATGCTATTTGGTTAGCTTGGTTGGCTACATCTATCAATGTAGTCATTTCAAAATTAGCGGTCCCTTATGCGACCTCTGCCGTATTTTTATTCTTCACATGTGCCTTTGCGGCGCTGTGTTTTCGGTTGTATTTTGGAAAATCCGGCGAATGGAAAAATTTATTTCGTAAAGACGTATGGCCCAA
>JBGUMP010000045.1:0-3350 GCA_045116875.1 Elusimicrobiaceae bacterium
CCAACTCAAACAATTTGTTGTACATCGGGTTTACAGGAAGCTCAGGGAACAAAGTAGCACTCAAGGGTCTCACTGTTTCCAATGAAGCCCCATTTACGGGGGGAAGCCCGCAAATTAACGTAAGCTATACGGACTTGGACCGTGCTGCGCTTATTAACCTGTTTAACAGTATGCCGACGGTAAGCGCAAACCAGGTGTGTAACATTACAGGTACAACGGGCGCGGCTGATTTAACTGCCGAAGATTTGGCTATTGCTACCACCAAAGGGTGGACCGTTACGAGATAGGGGGGAATTATGGTATATAAGAAAGTTCAAAACGAAGAAGGTAATTACATAGACAAGCAAGGCACACGCTGGGATATTTTAGAAGCACATGAAGCGTGGACCCCACAAGGCAAAAACGTGGGCTGGGATGAATATGACAACGTGGAACAAGCCGCAAAATCGTATGGGCTTACATCAATAAGCTTGCAGAAGGAGATAGTATGAACGCGGCTATATTGGACTTGGTTTGGGAACTGGCAACTGTTATATTTGCTGCCGGAGCTGTGTGGAGCGAATTAAAAGCCGTTCGCAAAGATATCGCCCGGCTAGAAGAAAAACAAGACAAATATAATCATTTGCAAGAAAGAGTTACCCGATTAGAAGTAAAAATGGAGGGAAGAAATGAATGAAAGATGGGCCAGTTATACGCGGCGTTATGAAGGATTAAGTGTGCTGCCGTACCGGTGCCCTACGGGCCACTTAACCATTGGATACGGGCATAATTTGGAACTGGGCATCAGTAAAGAAGTGGCTGATGTCATGCTGCATCAAGATATGCAAGCCGTCCAACAAGCAGTAGCCAAGCGCTTTGCGTGGTGGGCCCAACTAAATGAAGTGCGTCAATTTGTGCTTGTCGATATGTGTTTTAACATAGGGCTTGCCAAATTGTGCACATTTAAAAAAATGATAGCGGCCTTGCGCCGGGCCGATTACACCGCCGCGGCAACCGAAATGTTAAACAGCCGTTGGGCGGTGCAAGTGGGCCACCGGGCGCAGGAACTGGCCGCTATGATGAAAACAGGAGAATATATATGATTGAATTTATCACCAAACACTATACGGAGTTTTTACAAATAATCGGGGCGGTAGTTACGTTGGCAACGCTCATTGTTAAACTCACACCTACCCCTAAGGATGATGCTGTGTTGGCAAAGCTGATTCGGGTGCTTAGTGCCTTGTCGTTATGCAATGCGGATGGATCCTTTATAGGGGGAAAACATTAATGCCCCTGCAGGTGATTTTATTTACCTGCGCCGTGGAAGTGGTGGCCTTGTGGCTGGCATACATATGCGGACGCAAGGCCGCCCAAGCGGTATATTTACGTGCACAACTACGTCAACAATTAAAGGAGAAAACCTATGTCCAACACCTTACTCAAACTGTGGCTGATATGCCTAGGGATGTGGTGTATCAGCGGTTGCGCAACATCGGTAGGCAGTAATGCCAGCGCATGCCAGATTGTGTTTGACTACCGGGATCCCGGCGTAAATGAACGCAATGCACGGGCTTTGTTGGTGCATTATTGTTTGTGTCACAATCCGCGCATTTGTCCATAAAAAATCCCCGGCTTCTATGCCGGGGATAAAGACAAACGGATGTTAAAAGTCATCTTGTTTCCCGCCCGAGATTGCATTGCAGTATGCGCTGGCTTCATCGTCGTCAGCGGGTGTGCAACTGCGGGTGAAAGAGTAGGTGCCGTTAGGGTTTTCTGTAACGGTGGTGGTAAGCGTGTAAGTATGTTGGGTACGCCGACGTGCCGCTGTGATGGTGGCTGTGCTTCCGTCAGAACTGAAAGTAACGTGAAAATTTTTACCGCCATACAAGGTGGCGCCTGATTCTTGATAAGTAGGAATATCTACATCTAACTGATCGAAGTTACTAGGCCATGCCTCGCGTTGGGAGTGATAACGTTCCATTGATTCGCGGATAGCCGTCATTAAAGTAAGGGCTTCCGTTGCGCGGGAGCGTTCCACAGCGGTTTGATATTGCGGCAGGGCTACGGCAGACAAAATACCCACAATTAATACTACAACCAGTAATTCAATTAAAGTAAAACCTTGGTTCATATGTTCTCCTTATTAGGCGCAAGTAGCGTCACTATAAGTATAGCAAAAAAACAAAAAAAATCCAGCTAAATTTTCTCAACTTGGGCTGCAAGTAAAGCATTTTTACCTTGGGTAGCCGTGTGCTGAGCAAAATTTGTGGGCGGTAGGTGCGTGTATCTTTCTGTCGTAATTTTGTACAATAATAATAGAATTATATAAGGAGTGATTATGAAGAAAGAGCTAGGTGTTAAACCCTTTTTATTTCCCATGCCGGTACTGATGATTGCTACCTATAATGAAGACGGCAGTGTGGATGTAATGAATATGGCGTGGGGCGGTATTTGTGACCGCAATAAAGTAGCGCTGAATTTGGAAGAAAGCCATAAAACCGTGGCAAATATTCAGGCCCGCAAAGCATTTACCATTAGTATTGCCGATACCAAACACTTAGAAGCAGCCGATTATTTAGGGATGGCTTCAGCCAATACAACCAAAGATAAATTTGAGAAATCCGGCCTGCATGCCGTTAAAAGTGCGCATGTGGATGCCCCGGTAGTAGAAGAATTCCCGGTAACGTTGGAATGTGAGGTGGAACAAATTCAACCGGAAGGATTTCGCGTTGTGGGTAAAATTGTAAATGTACTGGCTGACGAAGCCGTGCTGGCCGCAAACGGAACGACGGTAGATCCCACCAAGGTTAATGCATTTGCGTTTGATCCGTTTCAGGGGGGGTATTATAAAATTGGCGAAAAAGTAGGCCAGGCATGGAGCAGTGGAAAAAAACTGATGGAGAAAGCCAAGTGAAAGTACTGCTTATTAACGGAAGCCCACATAAAGAAGGATGCACCTTTACCGCGTTAAGTGAGGTAGCAACTACCTTGCAAAAGCGGGGGGTGGAAACGGAGATTTTTCACATTGGGGTGAAACCTATTGCCGGTTGCATTGCGTGCGGTAAATGCAAGGTAGCGGGCAAGTGTGTGTTTGAAGATGATGTCAATAAAATCGGGGCCCGGTTGGATGAGTTTGATGCTATAGTATTAGGGTCCCCCGTCTATTATTCCGGCCCTACCGGGCAACTGTGTTCATTTTGCGACCGGTTGTTTTTTGCCAATGCCCCTAAAATGGCGGGCAAGTTGGCGGCAGCCGTTGTTTCATGCCGACGGGGAGGAGCCACCGCTTCTTTTGACCGTTTGAATAAATATTTCACCATTGCAAATATGCAAGTAGTAGGTTCGCAATATTGGAATATGGTGCATGG
>JBGUMP010000046.1:0-48971 GCA_045116875.1 Elusimicrobiaceae bacterium
TTGAGTTTACTTACACACTGGTAGGTCCTTCGGAAGCAAATCCTGACAAAGGGTTGTTGTCTGTTAAATCGCCGCTAGCAAATGCGGTCCTTGGCAAAAAACAAGGGGAGACGTTTCAGGCCCAGTTACCACGTGGAACACGTACTTATAAGCTTGTGAAATTAGAATATAAATAATGAGTTTTGCAAGATAAAGCTAACCCCCGGTAATACCCGGGGGTTTTTGTTTAGAAATATGGGGGATAGTAACCAGAACCGGTTTGTTGGCGATATAATTGGCGTAAGAAATTACGGAATTTAGAGCTATTTCGTTGCCAATACAACATAGATTCGTAAAGCAGAGGTTCCTGCGGGCGTGGGTTGAAGATATCCCGTTGATACACCCCTCGTGGAAATTCATGGTATTTTTGGGAAAACTTCGTAATTTCACGGATGGTTTCTGTTTCGGTAAAGTGCGCGCTCGGGTATTGTTCCAGCAACTTGTAGATATGCTCGATGTGGGGAATAAGCTGTTCAAAACAATTCGCTGGCTGATGATCATATGCCAGTACGATCAATCGATTGAATAAATTTCGTTCCTCTATATCGGTTTGGCTGAAATTTGGAAGTCGTCTATGGGCAGCAACAAAGTCTTCTAGTTGTTCTGCTAAATTTTTATAAATTTCTACGGTTTCTTGTATCTCAGGAGCACGGCTATTTTCTTCTAATAAAACAATGTATTGTTCATACATGGTGCGCAGTGTAATGTGGGCCGCTTCATACTGACCAGGTTCGACAGCTCCGGCATTGACTATACGTTTGATTTCTTCTTTTAAAGTGTCGTCGATCCCCTCTGTGCGAAGAATATGCCGCAAAGGCCAGTTGGGCTTATGCTGATGTTTGCGTAAATAATGTAGCACATTCCAAGCAAAAGATTCGGCGGGCATAGTGGTATTTGTAAATGTAGGTATATAATTAGGTGCTAAATGGTAATAGTCTTCCAACTCGTTAAGCATGCTTACCGGATCATCCATTTCTAAGTGGCGGAGCAAACTGGTGCGCAACGTTTGGTTAATAATTGTGCTTTGGATGTTTTGCCGCAGATCGGGAGCAGGTAAACTGCCAATAGAGGAAAGGCGTATTTGATCGTACAACATGCTTGCTCGACGAACTTCTTCTTGGTATTTTAAATGATTATTGAGGAATGTTTTTGCAGGAGAAGTCCCAAGCCCTACCGTAAACATATGTACACTTTGCGCAATCTGAGGGCTAGGAACAGGCACAGACATAGGCCTGGGAATGTGGGTCTCAGCCGCTTTTTGCACCGCTTGTTCAATCTTTTTAGGCGTTGGTATCTTCTGTCCCCAAATTGGACAGAGAGAAATATTGCATAGCAACGCTAATATGCCTATTCGAAGGTAATTCATACTTTTATTCTAGCAGGATTTAAGCAGTTTGACGAGGGTCCTTGGACCTAATTGGATCTGGGTCTTTAAGCCCAAAAAAGGAGCCAGGCGTAGGCCTTGGCTCCTTACGAGTATTGGGTAAGTTTAATACTTTGCCAAAACGGTCTCTTTAGCGGCCGTTGAATACACGTTATAGTCCATTTGCTGGAAGATAGAATCACGCGTTTCCAAGTTGTATAAATAACCCTCATCAATGCGGTTGCCAATGATTTGCTCGTAGAGTTCATTGAACCGTTTGATATGGTCTTTGGTACGCTTGGTGGAATATTCTTTGGCGGTACCGGTTGTCATCAAAAAGGCCCAATCGGACGATTGCATTAATACCAACTCACGCGCCAATTGGTTTAGTGCTCGGCAAAGTAGCCCTTGTGCGTTTGGGAAACGGTTGGCTAGGTCCATCATGCGTTCAGCTGATTTAATGAGATGGCGGTAAATCCAATCGTTGCCGCTGTTAAGCCACACATCGTGATAACCTTTATCACCCCAGCTAGACATAGAAGGCTGCACGACTTGGTTTTCCGGATACATTTGCAAATATTCCATGGGGGTAATTAGCTTAATTTCATTTTGATCATAATAGATTTTTTTGAATAGAAACTCTAAGAAATCAATTCCTTCATACCACCAGTGTCCATAAAGCTCTGCGTCGTACATGGAAACAACCAAGGGCTTGCGGTCGATAATCGTGCTTAAATACTCAATTTGTTTTTGGCGGTTGAACATAAAGTTCCCGGCGTGTTGGGCTGCCACATCGCGGGCTTCCCACGGATTGTATGCTTGCTTTTGGTTCAAAGCCACTCGGCCGGTAATTTTATGATATTTCATGCCAATATTACGGCGTACCCCATCGGAATGGAGATACGGTTTGATATAATCGTAGTCTAAATCATATCCTAAATCGCGGTAGAATTCGCGATAGCGGTGGTCACCGGGGTAGCCCGATTCAGCACTCCATACCTGTTGAGCCGATTCCATGTCGCGTGCAAAAGCTGCAACCCCGGTTTCGGGACAATAGACAGGCGCATAAACCCCATATTTAGGGCGAGGCGTTCCATGTAAAATTCCATGCGATTCAGTAAAGAAAAAGCGGATGCCTTCATCCCGTAAAAACTTATCATCTCCAGGGTTGTAGGCACATTCGGCAAGCCAAATACCACGCGGATTTTTGCCAAAGCGGCTTCTGTAATCGTGTGCGGCAATTTTGATCTGGGCATTGACGCTTTCCTTGTGGACCATCAGCGGCAAGTAGCCGTGCGTGGCGCAACAGGTAATAATTTCCAGTTTGCCCATGTCTTGAAATTTTTTGAAACCCTGAAGTACATGCCCGTGATAGCGGTTTTCAAAGAGATCCTGATAACGGCGGAATTTGTCAAAGTACATGCGGGCGACTCCTTCAAATTCGGTGCCGCGCGTACGATCAATTTCCTTGCCGGAAAGTTCCACTCGTTGGTTTAAATAGTGGCGGAAGCGTTCAATTAAAAGCGGGTCCTCCATCATATTGCACAGCGGTGGAGTTAAAGACATTGTCAGGCGGAAATCGCACCCTTCCTCCGTCAATTTCTCAAACACGCTAAGCAGTGGAATGTAGGTTTCCACCATAGCTTCATAAAACCAATCTTCTTCTAAAAAATCTGGATATTCCGGATGTTTAATAAACGGAAGATGAGCGTGGAGTACCAGCGCCAAATAACCCTTTTCTTGTCCCATGTTATTTCCCCTGTTCGCGAACTGCTTTGATGTTTATATGGCGCGTCTTATTTCCGCTGGCATTGCGCGCATGGATGGGTAAGTCAACAATGTCTCCTGCGGATAGGTGACGGTGAATAGTGAATTTTCCATCGACTAGTTCAATGTCTTGACCGTTAATGGATACGATGGCGTTTTTAGAGGCAGAACCATAAATAATGATTTCACAATCTGCATTGAGCCAGATATCCTCGTCATGAACTTTGTCTAAATGCAATGCAAACGAGGACCAAGACGTGGGCGCCCCCGAGGGGGTAAGCTCGGTTAATTTCCAGCGTTGGCCGACTACCTGCATCAGTTCGCTGGCTCCCAAGCCAATGTAGTCCGCTCCGGAAAGCTTTAGGAGCTTTTGGAAGTCACCTTCCACAATCATCCATTTATCGTCAATCAAGTTAGAAATATGGCCGGGGGGAATGGTGGTGGCGTTACTGCGCGTAACCAGGATAAAGCGTCCATCGTCGGTAAGATATCCCAAATCCGCAATGTAGGTACGCCCGGACTCCGGGGCATTAATATACCAGCTGCGCGCTTCAAACAACACGGGCATATCGTAAAATTTCACCGCATTTGTACCGTTGAAAAGTGCCACATCGGTTACATCGTGTAACCGGATGATTGTGCGCGCGGCATTAAGCACGGCTTCGCTATATTGGCTTTTAATAAAATCAATAGTGCTTTGGGTAATTTCCCAAAAAAGGAATAGCCAAGCCGGATCTTTCGGCAATAAATAGCTTTCTGTTTTGCCATATCCTGCAGGAATATCCGCTTCAGTTTGGCGGTCCCTTACAAGTGGTTTAAGTAGTGAGCCCGACGATAAATTTTGTGCCATAACCCTTTCTCCCTGTTTGTAAGTTCTCCATGCTGCTAAAAACGACATAAAACTTACTACATATATTCTAACATATTTATGTCAAGAATAAAGCAAAAAAATGAGTTAGTTTTTAACTGTTAATCACGATAAATCCCGAGTGTGCACTCGGGGGTTATCCTTCTACTTTCTTTTGAATAAGCCACAAACTGAAGAAGATGAGTGCCATTCCCGCTAATTCTATGCCTTGTGGCATACGTCCTCTAAACAAAATATCCGTTCCCATGGCAATTACCGGGGAGAAATACGTAACCGAAGACATCCGCGTAGCCCCCCAGCGTTTCATCAGGGCAATCATGAGCAGAAAAGCCACCGCGGAAGAAAATACGCCGGCACTTATAATAGAGAGCACCAATTTTGTATTAAATACAGCCAAAGCCGGTGCCGGTTCTACTGCCCAACAAATAATACCCAGCACTACGGCCGCAAAAACGTATTGATGAAATGTATTGGCTTCCCAACCTACACGCGTATTATCTACCATAATTTTTTTTGTGATTACGTTTCCTATTCCGTACGACAAGGCCATCACAAGCAGCGCTATATATCCCCACAAAGCCATTTTCCCTGTGGAGGCGGACAAAGCCCCCTGCCATTGTGGGCGCATAATTACCAGTAGGCCGGCTAGTCCAATGATAACTCCGGCGGCGCGGCGCCAGGTAAAGCGGTCTACGCCTTTAAGCAAAATAGCCCCGGCAATAAAACTCCATATTGGTACAGTTCCGTTAAAGATACCGGCAATTGTGGGGACTGTATGCTGGATTCCCCACGAGAGGGAGGCAAACGGTAGTAAAATCAACATAAAACTAATCGTCCAAGGGCGCCATAATTGGTTAAGCGGGCATTTTAAGGAGGACCTTCGTAGCCCAAAAAAGATGATAAAGAACAGTAACCCGGCGGCTACCCGCAAGAACGCACCCCAATATGGGGGTAAAACGTCCACAATATTTTTAGAAGCCAAAAAAGCAGTGCCCCAGCATAGGGCCAAACAAAATGCTAAAAAATAATTCATGCCCTGATTATAGCAATTTTAAAGGGATGCTGGTCCTACAAATAAATAGGTCCTTTGGCCTTAAAAAATGGGTCTTAATGCCCTTGAATTTATGTTTTTCTCCGCTTATATTAAAAATATCAGGAAAGAGAGGATTAGAAATGAAACGCGTTACTTACTTGCTTACATGTCTTGCATTATTCGTAATGCCGTTGTCTTTGTCGGCCAAGACGCTTACTATCTATCATACCAGTGATACTCACGGCTTTTTCTACCCGGATCAATTTGGCAAGGGCGGCTTTGCCGCGTTGGCTTCGCTTATCAATCAAGGCCCCCGCAATTATTTATTGTTGGACAGTGGGGACTTTGCTAACGGAACCCCCGAAGCTAAATTTTCAAACGGCCTAAAGCCCGTTGCCATGTTTAATAAAATGGGTTATCATGCCACAACCATTGGAGATCACGAATTTGACTTCAAAGAGGCCGGTTTCGAGAAGATGCTGGCTCATCTAACAGTTCCGGTATTGGCTGCTAATTTTGTATCCAAAGATACACGTGAATATCCGGCCCATGTACAACCCTATAAAATTTACGAAGTGGATGGAATGCGGGTGGCGGTAATTGGGCTAGCCAATGCCATGCCTACAAAACCGGTAACTCGTTATGAATTTTTGGATCCCCTCCAAAGCATTGAACGGGTATTGCCGCAAGTAGAAGCGCAAAAACCGGCCTTGGTGGTAGTGATTGTGCATGATTCCATAGATGATGATGTGCACGGAGTGCAAAATTATACGCTAGACATTGCGCATCGTTTTGCAGGCCGTGTACACTTGGTATTGGGCGGACATGCACATAAATTAATTCCCAGTCATACGGAAAACGGCACCTTATACGTAGAAAGCGGTTACGCACTGAAGCATGTGGGCGTAATTACGGTAGAAATTGATGACCAAACCGGGAAGGTTAGCCATATGCAATCCCTCATCACAACATTGATTCCTAGCGTGTTGGGGGAAGATGAAATTATTAGAGATTATGCCGATTCTATGCTGGAAGAGTGCCGAAATCAAAAATTAGGCAGGATTCAAACAGATCTAGTGAAAAAGGCATATAATGATTTAAATTATGACTCTCCCATTAGTCATTTGTTGGCAGAATTAATACGGCGTGCGGCGGGGACTCCCATTGCCATTAACAACAACGGGGGTATGCGTAAGGATATGACCCGTGGGGAACTTACAGAGTGCGATATTATAGAACTTTACCCGTTTGATGATGATATTGTGGTTGTGGAAGTAACCGGGAAGTTTTTGAAAGAGTTTATTTTGTCCACAAAGGGTTTGTTCTCTTATGCCGGGATAGGGGTCCAATACTTCGGCCAGGGGAACGCGAGCATTGTGTTTCATAAAAAATCCTTAGAGGAAGACAAGGTCTATCAGGTAGCCGTTCCGGAATTTATAGCCAACGGAAATATGGAGGCCCAATTGTTTACTACAATTAGTGGCTCCCAGAAGAAAAAGGTGGAGGGAGTACGCATTCGGGAACTTCTGCGAAAATGGTTGAGAAATCCCGCTGAACAAGATATACAAACTATGTACAATCCTAATCAATTAAATGTTGATGCATGGGAAAAGATCATAAGAGAACCCATGAAGAGTACACTTATTCGAAAAATGTAGTAAATTTAGGCAGGTATTTGTGCCCATTTTATGGGTATTACAAATGCCCTTCTGGTAGCATGTGCCAGGTTCTGTACCAATTTGCCACTTCAGTAGTTTTTAATCCTAATTTAGAGGTGCAAGTTGTGTCGTTGGCTAAGTTGTAATCGATACAAAACCCCTTTCCTTTCCAGTTGGACTTAATTACTCCGCCTGTGGCATGGTCAAGAACAATACGGTAGCCAAAATTTGAGTTTTTGTATATAGCGTTAACTGCCACAAAATGTTCGCCATTTTTTAATACGGAGAAAGTGACATCCGGCATGTTGTTTATTTGAATGTCTAGCTGATCTAACGAACTGGTGTAAGTCCCGTTTGTATTGTAATAAAGCTCTTGTGCCTCTTTGATCGTTTTTACGACGGGGATTAAACGTTGAAATCTGCTTTTAAGTACTGCTTTTTGGTATTGAGGCAACGCAATAGCCGCAAGAATAGCTATAATTAGCACGACCACTAATAACTCAATAAGGGTAAACGCTTTTCTACTCAAGATGTAATGCATACTTATTTTTTACCAACGGAGAATTCTCTTCTATTCAATTATAACATAATTAGTAAGAGTAAAGAGGGAAATTGCTATAATATAGCTATGAAAAAACATGTTTGGCCCATTCTGTTTGTGTTGGTGTCCGGCGCCATTTGGTGGATGTCTATGTCTTCTACGGTGCGCAATCCGTATACGGATAATAACAATCCGGTGGTGGTAGTATCCGGATATGTGCCTTACACGTTGACCAAACAACTTGCCGGGGATACCGTTAACTTGCTGATGTTATTACCGCCGGGGACAGAACCGCATGCGTTCGAGCCGACCCCCGGCACGTTAATTAGTCTTCAACAAGCCAAAGCTTTTGTGTACACGTCCAATGAATTGGAGCCGTGGGCTAATGAATTGGCTCGTCATGTTCCAGCGGGTGCGCCTGTGTTAAATTTGGCTTCTACTTTGCCGCCCGCGCAAGATCCTCATATCTGGATGAATTTGCAAAACGCCAAAAACTTGGCGGCTGAAATAGAAAAAATCCTGGTGCAAATAAACCCGGGGCAACAGTTGTTATATGCTGAAAATTTAAAAAAATTCAATGTGGAAATCGACGAATTGGATCAGGAGTTCAAGGCGGCGCTTGCTGCATGTCAATCGCGTGAGGTGGTACACATTGGGCATTTGGCATTTCAAAATTTAACCAACGAATATGGGCTCTCGCTTACGGCTTTGTCAGGCACGTCGCACGACGGTGAACATTCTGCCAAAAAACTGGCGGAGTTGACGCGTCAATTAAAAGAGCGGGGTATCCGCACGGTGTTTACTGAAGAGTCTCTCTCTTCCCGCTTGGCTGATGTTGTGGCACAAGAGACAGGGGCGCACGTGTTGCCGCTTTATCCGGTGGAACATATTTCAAAGGAAGATTTTAATCATAACGCAACTTACGCAGAATTAATGCGCCGAAACTTGGAAAGTTTAAAACGGGGACTTATATGCCAAGCGTAATCAAAGCTGAAAATTTGCGGTTTTCTTATACGCGTGTGCCCGTGTTGGAACATGTTAGTTTTGATGTGCAAGCGGGCGATTATGTGGGTATTATCGGCCCGAACGGGGGAGGCAAAACCACCTTACTAAAATTAGTGTTAGGGTTGGAAGAGTGCGAAGGAAAGATTTCTTTATTTAATACACCCTTAGCGCAATTTCGTGATTGGCACAAAATTGGTTATCTGGCGCAAAAGAGCCCCGTTTCGCAAAGTCGGTTCCCTATTTCTGCTGAAGAAGTAGTTCTTATGGGGCTGTTTAGCCGCTGTGGTATCCACCCTGGTGTAAGGGAGCTCAAGCAAGTGTATGAGGCTATGCAACAAACCCGTACGCGTGAGTATGCCGGCACTATTTTCCACGATTTATCTATCGGCCAGCAACAACGTGTGCTACTGGCGCGCGCAATTGTCAGCCATCCGCAGTTGCTGATTTTGGATGAACCTTCCACCGCATTAGATGCGCAAAGCCGTGAAATGTTTTTTGAATTGTTAGGTGAACTCAATAAAAAGCACGGGGTAACTATTTTGCTCATCACACACGACACTGGCGAAGTAGGTAAACATATTTCCAAATTTATGTATGTGGACAAAACGGTTATTTTCTTTGGCACTAAAAAGGAGTTTTGCCATAGTGAAGCCGTTACCAAACATTTAGGGCCGTTTGCCCAGCACACCATCGACCATTTGCACAACCATCACGGGCATTGCCCGCTTGGCGAAAATTGCGAAGAATGTGCGCACGGCCATACCCCTGCCACAGGAGGGATTCATGATTGAATTTTTAAGCTACTCCTTTGTGCAACGTGGTTTAATTGCGGGTACGTTAGTGGCCGCGGCGTGTGCATTATTAGGGGTGTTTTTAGTGCTTAAGCGTTTGTCTTTAATTGGCGATGGAATGAGCCATGTGTGTTTGACAGGTGTAGCGGTCGCTTTATTGACATCCACCTCTCCGGTATATATGTCTGTTCCCATCGTAATGTTGGCCAGCGCGGGCATTATGAAACTGGTTCAAAAATTCAAAATTTATGGGGATGCCGCAATTGGCATTGTAAGTGCGGCCGGTTTGTCGGTGGGGTTGTTGCTAACCGCTCTGGCAGGCGGGTTTAATACGGATTTGCTAGGTTATCTGTTTGGTAGCATTTTGACGGTTTCCGCAAGCGAGCTCATTTTATGTGCTATCTTATTGATGGTGGTATTGGCCGGCCTTATGTTGTGTTACCGCTATTTGATATCCACTTGTTTTGACGCTCCCTTTGCACATACGCGTGGTGTACCCGTTGAAACTGTCAATACCGTGTTAATTATGATTACTGCCGTAGCGGTGGTGTTGGCCTTTAAAGTAGTGGGTATCTTTTTAATATCGGCGTTGTTGATTATTCCGCCGGTAGCTGCGCTACTAGTTTCCCGCACATTCAAACAGGTACTGTGGTTGTCTGCATTATTTGGGGTAGCTAGTGTATGGTTGGGGGTGTATCTGTCTTTTGTGTTTGATATCCCATCTGGTGCGACGATTATTTTGGTGAATTTGGCTTGGTTGTTAGGAGCATACGTGTTGAGCAAATTAGGAGCCACCCATGCCCGCTAACACAGATGTACTTCCGCTCGTCAAGGCGCTAAAAAAACTGTACCCGAAACACGTTATTCCCTTGCATCATACAAGCGCGTGGGAGTTGTTATGTGCGGTTATTTTATCTGCCCAGTGCACGGATGCTCGCGTGAATACCATTACGCCCCACTTATTTAAAAAATATCCCACGGTGCAAGACCTAGCAAAAGCTAAACTAGCTGATGTGGAGAAAATTATTCACTCGGCAGGGTTTTACCACAGCAAAGCGCTTTCGTTAATTGAAATGTCCAAGCGTATTTGCGACGTGTACAACGGGGAGGTTCCGCAAACTATGGAGGATTTGCTAACTCTTCGCGGAGTGGCGCGCAAAACAGCCAATGTAATGTTGGGCGATTATTTTAAAAAACCTGCAGGCATTGTGGTAGATACGCATGTAAAACGCTTGTCCTATCGCTTAGGGCTTACCAAGCACACGGATCCCGTTAAGATAGAGAAAGATCTTACCAAAATTATTCCTCATAGATACTGGGGCTGGATTGCAATTGCGCTCATTTTGCATGGGCGCAGTGTATGTCCTGCGCGTAAGCCGCAGTGTGATAAATGTACCTTACGCACGTATTGCCCGCGCAAAGGACTATAGAAATTTACCTATCAAAAAACCCCGCCGATTGGCGGGGTTTTAGTTTATGCTAAAACTTATTTTCCCAAAATAGCCAGTAGTACACCGGCGGCTACCGCACTGCCGATTACACCTGCCACATTGGGGCCCATGGCGTGCATGAGTAGATAGTTTTGCTTGTCGTATTCCAAACCCACTTTGTTGGATACGCGCGCCGCCATCGGCACAGCGGACACACCGGCGGAACCGATAAGCGGGTTAATTTTCTCTTTGGAAAATACGTTCATCAGTTTGGCTAGTAACACACCTGAGGCGGTAGCCACGGAGAACGCGATAATTCCTAATGCCAAAATCCCCAAGGTTTCGGTGGTCAAAAAGTGGTCATATTGCAGTTTGGACCCTACGGACAACCCCAAGAGAATGGTTACAATGTTGCAGAATTCGTTTTGCAAGGTTTTGCTTAACCGTTCCGCAACACCGGATTCTTTGACGAGGTTACCAAACGTCAAACATCCAATTAGCGGCGTCGCAGACGGAAGTAACAAAATACACAAAATCAAGATGACAAGTGGGAACAGGATCTTCTCACGTTTGGATACGGGGCGCAATTGGGTCATGCGGATTTTACGTTCTTCATCCGTAGTTAGTAGCTTCATAATCGGCGGCTGAATAATCGGCACAAGCGCCATGTATGAATACGCGGCCACGGCAATCGCACCAAGCAAATCCGGCGCTAAGCGCTGGGTCAAATAAATAGACGTAGGTCCGTCTGCGCCGCCGATAATGCCGATAGAGGCCGCCTCTTTAAGCCCAAAGGCAAACGGGTGCGCATCGCCAAATGTCACGTACGAAAGGGCGATGGCCCCAATCAGCGTGGCAAAAATACCAAACTGCGCCGCCCCGCCCAACAACGCCATTTTGGGGTTGGCAATCAATGGGCCGAAGTCCGTCATAGCACCTACTGCCATAAAGATAAACAACGGAAACAACCCGGTGTTAATCCCGGCGTTAAATACAATCCCTAAAAAGCCGTTCGCTTCGGCAATCATTTCACCGGGTGGCATGGGAATATTGGCCAAAATTCCGCCAAAGGCAATCGGCACTAACAGTAAGGGTTCAAACTGTTTTTTAATGCCTAGCCACAGCAGGAAACAACACACGGCAATCATTACCGCCTGTTGCCACACCATGGTGTAGAGCCCGGTGGTATGCCAAATTTTAATCAATGCTTGTGTAAAATCCATACGGCCTCCTATTTAATCTCCGCTAAGGTGTGGCCGGTTTGCACTTGGTCGCCTTGTTTAACGGTAAAGTGAATCGTTCCGGCAGCCGGAGCGGAAACCGGGGTTTCCATCTTCATGGCTTCCAGTACCACAATTTCTTGGCCTTCACTCACACTGTCGCCATCTTTTACGCTAAAGCGCAATACAGCGCCGGGGACGGGGGCTTTTACCGTAGCACCATTGCCGGAAGCGGTGGCTTTGGCCGGGGCTTTGGCATCGCTGGCGGTGGTGGAAATATCGTAGCGTTTACCATTGACAGTGGCGGCGTTATCGCCATCAAAGATGACTTCGTATGCTTTACCGTCGACGGTTACTTTTACAGCAGTGGTATCCGTAGTGGCGGTCGTTTTTTTGGCATCGGCAGCCCAGCGAATTCCGTTTACTTTGGCTTCACCCTTGAGGTACAAAATGCCTTTGTCCGCGCAGGTGGCTACGATGAATTTGTTTTCATCTGTTACCGGCAAACCGGCTTCTTTGAGTTTGGCTTCGGCTACTTTGAGACCTTTTTTCGGATCAGCATTATTAATTTCCAAAACGGTCTTTTTGGTCGGTTCCAAACCTAGTTGTTCGCTGGCAATTTTGACTACTTTCGGGTCCGGTTCTACCGGGGTTTTGCCGAAATAGCCTAATACCATTTTACCGTAACCGGGGGTGATTTTCTTCCACGGCCCGGCCATTACGTTAGAATAAGCTTGTTGAAAATAGAATTGGGAAACAGGCGTTACCGAAGTTCCAAAACCACCGAGTTTTACACATTCTCCCATGGCCTTTACCACTTCGGGGAATTTGTCAAAGGTGCCGTTGTCACGCATCATTTGTGTGTTGGCAGTTAAGGCGCCGCCGGGTAGTGGCGAGAACGGAATAATCGGGTTGACGGAAGTGGCCTCGGGCGGCAAGAAATATTTGGCCATACAATCTTTGAATACGTTTTCCGCTTCTTGGATTTTCTTCGGGTCAATATCCAGCGTGTAATCCGTACCGCGCAAGGCATGCCACATCGTTAAAATATCGGGTTGGCAGGTACCACCGGAAACAGGTTGCATAGAAAGGTCCAACGAGTCGGCCCCATTTTCAATGGCAGCTAAACAGCAGGCAATAGCGTTGCCAGCAGTTTCGTGTGTGTGAAAGACAATTTTGGTGCCTTTGGGGAGCAGCTTGCGCGCCATGGCCATCGTTTTGCCGACGGTGTGTGGCGTAGAAGTGCCGGAGGCATCTTTGAAGCAAACAGAATCAAACGGAATACCGGAATCCAAAATTTGGCGTAAGATTTTTTCATAAAAAATTTCGTTATGGATTTGGCCGGTAGTGTCCCAACCCGGGGCTAAAGACATCATCGTAACGCATACTTCATGTTTAAGCCCGGCTTCGTGAATGCATTTGCCGGAATAAATCAAATTGTTTACGTCGTTTAGTGCATCAAAATTGCGGATGGTGGTAGTACCATGTTTTTTGAAGAGTTGAGCATGAGCTTTAATAACGTCGGAAGATTGACTATCTAATCCTACTACGTTTACGCCACGAGCCAAGGTTTGCAAGTTGGCATCTGGCCCAGCGGTTTTGCGGAAGGTATCCATCATATCAAAGGCATTTTCATTGCAATAGAAGAAAAGTGCCTGGAAACGAGCCCCGCCGCCAAATTCCATGTGGTTAATCCCGGCGTGGCGGGCAGCTTCTACTGCAGGCATAAAGTCCTTCGTTAAAACACGCGCCCCATAAACGGATTGAAAACCGTCACGAAACGCGGTCAGCATAAAATTAATTTTTTTCATAAATAACTCCTATTTTCCTTGAAATTTTTTTGCCGCGGCGATGGCAACGGCGATTAATGCATTGTCTTGCACGCTAGGTACTGTTTGCGGAAAGTATTTTTCCATTGCTTGTACCGTTTTGCCCAGTAGCCACATTAGAACTACTAGAATCATCAAAAACACAAACACTACTAACATTCCGATAATTGTGATGTTGCCGGCTTGTGCAATTAAACTTTCATTCATACTAATAAGTCTCCTATTAAAATTTCCCGCGTGCCGCTTTGTGTTTTCAATAACAATGTGCCACGCGGAGATAAATCTTCCACGATACCCGTAACAGCACCGGTACCGTTCTTAATACTAATTTGTTTGCCAACAAACGGGAAGCGCTCCATATAAGCTGTACGAATGGCGGCAAATCCGTTCTCAATGACATTTAAATAGCTTTGCAAAAATAAGGCTAAAACCTCGTGTAGGAAATCTTGTGTGGCCAGGGGTACCCCCAATTCCCGCAGAGAAACAGCGGGCTGACCCACATGGGATAAATCCTTTTGGGCTACGTTAATCCCTACGCCCACTATGAGGCAGGCAATTTTGTCTCCCAGCGCTACGGCTTCACTCAAAATACCGCAAAGTTTTTTTCCGTTTACTTGCACGTCGTTGGGCCATTTTACGTTAGGGGCAATCCCGTGCTTTTCGGCCGCTTGACATACGGACAAGGCCATTAGCTGGGTAATATTGGATAGATAAGAAGTGCAAGTGGGTTTTAATAACACTGAGAAATAAAGGCCGCCCGGTTGGCTAATCCATTTGCGGTCAAAACGTCCGCGTCCGGCGGTTTGTTCTCCGGCGATTACGACAGTCTGGTCGTCCAGTTGTGTAAAATGTTCTTTGAGGTAGGATTGTGTGGAGTCCAACGTCTCAAAATACAAAATATTTCCCATATAAAACCTATTAATAACATTATATAATTTTAGGACGGCGTCAGCAAATCCGTGGAGTTCCGTAATATAAGGATAATCTAGGCGATACAATGCAAAAAAACAGGAAAAATAAGCATGGAGAGACATGCTTACATCTTTCTTAATTTGTTAAGGTGGGTTTTTTCTATTTAGCGTGCCTAGCTGCAAACAGAATAGCCGCAATCATGCTCCGCGGATCGGCCTTATGTTGACCAGCGATATCAAATGCTGTGCCGTGGGCGGGGGAAGTGCGTAGAAACGGGAGCCCTGCAGTTAGGTGAACGGCCGGTTCTGTGGCGGCTAGCTTAAGCCCTAAAAGGGCTTGATCGTGGTACAGGCATAAAATCCCGTCGTATTTCCCGTGTAAGTGTTTTATCCACGCGGTATCTGTAGATAAAGGGCCCTCTACACAATATCCTTGTTTTTGCAAATGGTTTGCTGCGGGGATTAATACACAGTTTTCTTCTGTACCAAATCGGCCGTTATCGCTAGCGTGTGGATTAAGGGCACACAAAGCAATTTTAGGGTGACTAATTCCAGCTTTTCTCAGTGCATTTATAAAACGAAGAGCTTTGGAAAGTACTAGCTTTTTAGTGAGCATCCGCGGTAGGTCAGCCAACGCAAAATGCTCAGTTGCGAGCGCGCAACGTAAACTACCTGCCACAAACATCATTAACCCGTCCGTTTTTGTGCGTGCACGTAAAAGTTCCGTGTGCCCCGTAAACTCAACCCCGGCTAGCGCCCAACTTTGTTTGGAAATGGGGGCGGTCACTAACGGAGCGTTTGTGTGCAGTGCCAGTTTAATACCCGTTTCGACGGCCTGAAAACTAATTTGTCCTCCTAGCGCAGTAGGGCGGGGCTTGCCGGTTAATTGACGGGGCATATTTAAGGGAAGTAGACGTGCTAAATTGTCACTAAACCCGGCCGCTATCAACGAGGAGGGTTCCCCAATTACAACCGGCGTGCATACACGTTGCACGCGCGAATTGTGTAGGGCTTTAACGGTAATTTCGGGGCCGATGCTTAAGGGGTCTCCGGCAGTAATCAACACAACGGGTTTTGTCATATAAAACAATCCCCCACGTAGGTGGGGGATAAATAAAACTTATTTCATCTGTTTAGCTTGAGGCTGTTTTGCTTCCTCTTTTTGAGATCCAGCTTCGGCTTTTGTATCAGCTTTAGCTTTTTTTGCCTGTTCGGCGGCAATAGCCTTATCAATTTCAAATTCTTTAGTTACTTTGATATCGGCTTTCTCTGCCAACTTGCTTAAATAATTGGCTTGCGCTTCCAATATGCGGGTTTGCGCGAGATATTGGCCCAAATCGTTCTTGATTTCATCGTAAGAAATGGTGCGTTCGGCCCGTTTTTCTTTTACTTTAATGATGTGGTAACCGACATCCGTTTTAATCGGTTCGCTAATTTTTCCGACAGCTAATGTGAAAGCTTTGGCATCAATCTCTTTGGGGGCAAGGCCTTTGATTAAAATCATATCCCCGCCGGTTGCCACAGCTTGTTTGTCTTCTGTATAATTCTTTACAGCGGTCGAGAAATCCATCCCGCTGTCCAATTCTTTTTTGATTTTTTTGGCAAGCTCAGCTTTTTTGGCTACATCGGCAGCACTCATATCTTTAGTAGTGGCCAAATAGATATGTCCAATACGAACTTGTTCGGCAGATAACTGTTTAAGCTTGGCGGCAATGGCCTGCACTTCTTGCAAGTGTTGCGGATTTGCTTTTTCTATTTCTTTGATTTTTTTGGTGTTGTTTTTGAGAACAACCTGTACTTCATCATACAATGCTTTAGCATCGGCTTCTTCTACCGGTTTAATGGTTTTTTGGAGTTCTTGCTCTAGCAATTTGCGCGATGCAATTTCTTTGGAAAGCTTGGCCTTATAGGATTTTAAGCTCATGCCTTGTTTTTTAAGTGCTTCGGTAAAGCGTTTTTCAGCACCCTTGGGGTCTTCTTTGCCGGTCTTTTCATCAATTATAAAACGAGACTTGATTTCCGCTAGGCCTTCTTCCAATTCCGAATCTTTAACGGTAATTTTGGCCTCTTCAGCGGCCTGATAAACCAATTCTTTAGAAATTAAATCTCTAATTACATCTTTACCTAAAATGTCTTTGGCATAAGGGCGCTCCAATATTTGCGGGGCAGATATTTCGTATTGTTCCACTACGCTTTGCAAATAAGAATCATATTCGGAAGCCAACACCGGTTTACCGTTGACGGTAGCCACGGAGGATTCCATCACCTTGGCTTGCGCGCTAAACCCTACAGCGGTTATTAATAGAGCGATTAATATGTTATTCATTTTTGTCATATATTATAACCTCGTATTGCGTTTTTAATGTATCAAGCAATTCATCTAAGTTCTTGTTAGTAAGAATTTGTTTGATACGTGGGGCGGCTTGTTCATAGCTTAACTTAGCTTCCCCTGTTTTCATTATTATATGAAATCCTTGCGGAGTTTTAAAGAACCCTTGTGCTTTGCCGGTGGGAGAATTGGCAGCCACAGCTTCTAAATTATCCAAATATTCCCCAGGCATAAAAGTTAATGTTTTTAAACTGTCCGGAGCGACGGAATACTGACGTGACATTTCATTCCAGCGGCTTGGAGAACCCTTCAACGTGCGTAATACTTGGTCAGCTGTTTGGGCGTTGTCAATGATGATCTGTTTTATAGTCATTTCATAGGGATACTGTTTGTAGTAAGATTTAATTTCTTTTTCAGTAGGTTCTAGCGATTGGCTGTTCTTGTTATACCAAGTGCGGATTAATGCTTCTTGCGCAAATTGTTTGTAAATGTCGTCAAGTTCCATGCGTTTTTGGGTAAGGGCATCTTTGTATTCTTGCTCTTGCTCAAAACCGGTAGCTTTGGCATCCTGTAAAATTAATTTTTCACGGGTTAAAATTTGCAACAAGTTCTGCCGCCCAAAGTTGGTTTGGGCAAACTTGCGGTCTTGCGGATTTAGCAAATTAAGGCTGTCTTGAATATCCTGTTCCGTAATCGTTACAGTCCCCACACGCGCGGCAGCTTCCGGCGTAGAGGGTCGTGCTTGTTGTTTGCAAGCCGCCAAGAAAGAAATCAGTAGTACAACTAGTACAAAGCAACGTTTCATATATTCATACTATATCATTTTTGGGGAGATAATAAGCGGGCCAAAAATAAAAGTACCTCTTGCGTAAAATGTGCAGGGGTCTGTTTGTCTGGACATGTAATACGCAATCCATAGCCGTTTTTGGAGTGTAAAAATTGAACATGGTCAGGCCCGTATTGCGTGAGCAGTGCTTCGGGAAGTTGTTCTGGCAGTTCAATATGCTTCGTAAATTGAAATTCGATGGCGGGGTCCATCCAATCAATTGCGTAAATGCCAAGGGCCCCGGCTTGATTGGCCAGAGCTATGATGTCCACTAAACTAAGTAATTCTTGTGGGGCCGGCCCGCATTGTTGTGCAAGACGCACTAAAATTGCTTTGGTTTGGGCAGCATCCGCGCCCATCAGTTCCTTATAGGTTTTTAAGCGTTCTGCTTCATCAGGCAAATAATCAGGCGGAATATAAGCTGCCAAAGGTAAATTAACTTTGGCTTGCAATAAACGTTGGGGTTGCTGTCCCTTTAGTTTTTTGACCTCCGCGGCTACTAAATCGCAATACAATGTTAGGCCTACTTCATTCACATACCCGTGTTGTTTTACGCCAAGCAATTCGCCTGCCCCTCGGATTTCCATATCTCGTAGGGCTAAACGGAAGCCGCTTCCCAGATCCCCAAATTCCATTAAGGCCGCCAGGCGTTCTTTCGCTTCTGCAGTGGGATCCTTCTCTGGGCGTGGATTCCAACGTACGGCTGCCAATTGCGCATAGGAAGTTTCTTCCTCCTCGCGTTTTTTAAATAGCCAATCCGGGTGGAAAAGATAACAGTAAGCCCGGCTATCTCCTCGGCCGATGCGCCCACGCAGTTGATAGAGCTGGGCCAGTCCAAAATTTTGTGCATCTTCTACAATTAACGTGTTTGCATTCGTAATATCAATGCCGGATTCAATAATAGTGGAAGCCAGTAACACATCATATTTGCCTTGGTTAAAATCCCACAGGGTTTGTTCGAGTTCTTTTTCTTGCATTTGCCCGTGTGCCATGCAAATGCGTGCTTGCGGAACGAGTTTACGCAAGAAATCAAGGCGTTCTTGCATATCGCGCACGCTATTATAAACGTAATAGACTTGTCCGTGGCGGGCCAGCTCTTGGTTAATAGCAGCCGCCGCCAATTCATCATTCCAAGCGGTTACAACGGTTTTGATAGGGGTGCGTCCACGAGGGGGAGTATCAATTAAAGAGATATCCCGCAAGGAAGAGAGAGATTGATTCAAGGTGCGTGGAATGGGTGTGGCGCTGAGCATAAGTGAATGAACCCCTGCGCTAATGGCGCGAATTTTCTCTTTTTGCTTGACACCAAAACGGTGCTCCTCGTCAATGATAACTAACCCTAAGTCTCTAAACGCAATATCTTTGCTTAATAAACGGTGGGTTCCAATGATAATGTCGCACAGTCCGTTTTTTAGTTCGCTAATAATTTTCTTCTGTTCTTTAATTGTTTGAAAACGGCATAGCATCCGTATATTGATGGGAAACCCGGCCATGCGTTTGGTAAATGTCTTATAGTGTTGGTCCGCCAAAATAGTGGTGGGAACCAGCAACATAACTTGTTTGCTAGACAACGCCACTTTAAGTGCCGCGCGCATGGCCACTTCTGTTTTGCCAAAGCCCACATCTCCTACTAATACACGGTCCATTGGTTTAGGTAAATCCAGGTCATGGAGTGTATCGGTAATTGCTTTTTCCTGCCCGGTAGTTAAAGTATAGGGAAAAGAGTCCGCAAATTCTTCTTCCAGGCGAGTATCCCCTGTAATGACAGGAGCGGGTGTTGCTTGGCGTAGCGCTTCTAATTTTAAAATTTCTTTAGCGGCTTTTTGTGCCTCTTCTTTTACATGCTTTTTTGTCTCTTTCCAGCTGGTTCCGCCTAACACGGATAGGGTAGGGCGTTTGCCACCGGCCGAGATGTATTTTTGAACTTTTTTAAAGTCATACATGGGTACGTAAATGCGGCTCCCCCGGCGGTATTCGATTTTTAAGCAATCCGTCGGGTTTTCGGCCTGGTTCATAATTTCTAATCCTTCATAACGGCCGATGCCGTAATCCCGGTGAACTACATAGTCACCCGGTTGCAATTCTTTGAAACGTACTCGTTTGGCTTGTTCCACATCAAAACGTTTCAAGACGCGTGCCACGCTAAAATGTCGGTTTAAAATTTCATTGGAAGTAATGAAGGCAAGGCGATGAGTCTCATCAATAAATCCTTGTGTTAAAGCAGAAATTTTAAATTCTACATGTTTGAATGCGTCGAAACGGTCCAACAAATCGGTAACACGATCTAATTCCCCTCGGTTGAGACAGGTTACAATTACATGTATACCTTGGTGAAGCAAACGCTCTACTTCTTGGGCCAGTAAAGTGGTGTTTCCATTAAAAGGAAGATTGGCTTTCAATTTACAATTGACGGCCTGTGCCGAAGGAAGTAAACCGGTAGTGAGTGCGTTGGGATAAGGCGAAATGTCAAATTGACTAGAAGGCGCGTCAAACACGTAAAACGGTTGGGAAATATAATCGGTAAGGGTGGCTGGCTTTTCTTCGAAAGAGAGCGGAAGAATGACGGCTTTGTCCAAAAGTTCCTGCAAATTTTGGGTGTCAACATCAAACGCATGAATGGCATCGATGCGATTTCCACCAAAATACAAACGCAACGGATTAGGTAAGTGTAAACAAAAAATATCTACTACGCTGCCGCGGGCCGCATATTGGCCGGGGCTTTCGGCATAGTCATCGCGTGTATAGCCCGCCTGCTCCAGCGCATCTAACAGATCTTGTCGGCGTAGCGTGTCTGTGCGGCGAAAAATGCGAATGCGTTTTTGAAATTCTTCCTTCGAAGGAAGGGGCGTGGTAAGGCCCTCATAGCTGGTGCTAATAAGCGTGGAGGGGCGGGTGTTGCTGAGCAATTGGTATAGAAAGTGAATTTGCCCGGTATCCGTCGTAGGAAAAGAGAGCACCTGGGTTTCGTTGGAGGCAAATTCGTGAGCAGCGTGATCAAAATCATCTAATTCCTGTTCGCTTACAAACACAACCGAAGCATGTTTAGGTAAAACTGTATTGGTTACAAAATACGCTTGGGCTGCCTTATTAGGCAGCCCATAGTAATGGGACAAGGTAGAAACAGTTTTTTTCATACACGAACTAATTTTTTGATACTAAAAACTTTGTGGTTCCGTGCCGGATATGAATGCTTCCAAAAACTTGTTGCGCTCTGTGGGTGTGGCCAATTTGCCCGTAAGTGGGTTGATGTAGGCAAAAGAAATCCCTTCCGGTACAGCAAAATCCTCATTGGGCTCATCTTTGAGAATTTGTTCCATGATTGCAGTCCACCAGCGTGCGGTAGTGCTACCGGTAAAACGAGCGCCGTTTTCATGAGAGGTATCGTCATCGTATCCCATCCAAGCAGCTGCCGCAGTATGAGGAGTCATCCCTACAAACCACATATCACGGTGGCTTTGTGTGGTACCTGTTTTGCCGGCAATCGAACGTCCCAGTCGGTTGACATAAGCGCCGCTTCCGCGTTGTACAACCCCTTTCATCATGTTGATTAATAAATAGGAATGTTGCGGGGAAAATTCGGCTTGTTCAATGGGGATATGTTGTTCCAAAATGCGTCCGTTAGCATCTTCTACTCGTTCGATAAAATAGTTATCTGTATGAATGCCTCCGTTGGCAAATGTAGAAAGTGCTGCCAGGTGTTCATCCATTTGAACCACGCTTACCCCCAGGGCCAAGGCCGGCACACGGGGAAGATTGGCCGTAAGGCCTGCTTTGCGCGCTACACGGATGACATCCATCACGCCAACAGCATCAATCAAATTGACCGCTACTAAGTTTTTGGATTTTTCGAGTCCTTTACGTAGCGTAATCCATCCTTCACTTTTACCACCGTAGTTTTGAGGAACCCACACATTAAAATCCTTGCTGGCAATAAAGGACTGCCGGGCTAAGTCCAGCGAATACAAATCGGAGTTTTCATCAAATGCTTTCCAATTTTTGCCATCGTAGTAGAACATAGTGGGCAAATCGCGTACCAAGGTGGCGGGGGTGTACCCCTTTTGCAAGGCAGCCATCCACACGTAAGGTTTAAAAGAGGAACCGGGTTGCCGTTTTGCCTGAGTGGCACGGTTGAATTTGCTTTCATCATATTCGCGTCCACCTACCATCACACGCACCGCACCGGATTTTACATCCCGCACCATGAAAGCGCCCTGCAAGCGGGGGGCTTTTTCGGAAGGATCGCGCGGAGTAACCTCCTCTTCCAGGGGTGAGGCGTCTGCTTCTGTATCGTTTGGATCAAATTCAATGCCAAGCCCTTTGGCTACTTGTTCGTCAAAGTCATTTAGCCACTTATTCATGGTTTCTTCAGCAATTTTTTGTTGTTTGATATCGATGGTGGTATAAATATTCAAACCGGCCTTCCACAAAACCTCCATGCCGTACTTGGGTTCCAATATGCGGCGGATATGCTCAATAAAATACCGTCCGGGTTTTGTTTCATCGGTTTCTTTAGGCTTTTGCGGCATAGGTTCGGCCTTTGCTTGTTGCAATTCTTCATCCGTAATATAGTCCTGTTCCCTCATGACATCCAACACTAGGTTGCGGCGTTGGCGGGAAACTTCCGGGTTAGCAAAAGGATTGTACCTGCCGGGGGCGGGAATGAGCCCCACTAGTAAAGCGGCTTCCCCGGTAGTAAGTTCGGAAAGATCCTTGTTAAAGTATTTCTTAGCCGCTGCCTTTACTCCGTAGGAACCGCTTCCTAAGTAAATTTGGTTGAGGTATAACTGCAAAATTTCACGCTTACTAAATTGATGTTCAATTTGAATGGCCAAAATAATTTCACGGATTTTGCGTATCAGTTTTTTCTTTTGCGTTAAAAACACACCGCGCGAAAGTTGTTGGGTAAGGGTGGAGGCCCCCTGTTTAGCTCTGCCGGTGATGGCATCATTAAATAGGGCGCGTAAAATCCCGCGGATGGAAAAGCCAGGATGTGCAAAGAAATTACGATCTTCCATGGCAACGACTGCATTTTGTAAATCTACCGGGATTTCTTCCAGTGGAACCATCATGCGTTTCTCGATAGAAAACTCGTGAATTAGTTCATTATTTCGGTCGTATACCTTAGTGGTAAGAGAAGGGGTGTATTCCTCCATTTCATAGACAGGGGGCAATCCCGCAAGAATATAGCGCATGAATACGGCGCTAATTAATATAAAAACCGCCAGTGCTACCAAGAAAGCAATAACAAAAGCTTTAGACTTATAAAACGGTGTGCGTGATTTAGTCATATTCTTTATTATATCAAAATATAATGATTGAAAATGTAACCTAAGCTAGCTAGCCACGGCTAGTCAAAGTATAGTACAATACTTATAGAGGCAGATTATGTGTTCAAAGCCAATTTTCGCTAAAGCGAAAAAAAGCGCTCGTTTTTGCTCCCGTCCTCGCCAAACTAAACTAAGTGTTAAGAGGAAAACGCCAGCCAAGCTGAGTGCTATTGTTCAACCCTATGAAAATTCACAGCACACGGTGCTGCTGTTTGAGCATGCTACTACCCCTGCACGGATATGTTGTGCTCCTAAAGAGAGCGTGCTTGCTCACTTGCGTGTGCCGCAAGGGGTACATTTAGAACAATTGCATAAGGTATTTAGTCAGGGGAGTGTTTGTCACTATGAATGGAATTGGGAAGACATTGGGTGGCATACATGCCGTACTACGCTTTTACCTCTTATCGGGCCGATGGGCCAGGTTGAGGAAGTAATGGCAATTACTCAAGATATTTCTCAATGGGCGGACGGGCCACATTCGTCTCCGGTTTTGCATGAAGGAAAAGCTCCTAAAACCTTTGCTCAAATTTTGCTGTCGGCACGTGAAACGGAAAAACGGGAGCTTGCTAAAGCACTGCATGATGAAATTGGTACTGCTTCTGTGATGCTTTCTGCTTTAGTAAATTTAGCAAAGCAAAGTGTTCGCAAAGGAGATGCAAAACAAGTGCTGGCGGATCTGGACCGATTGCAGACCCAGACCCAACAAAGCATGGAACGACTGCGCACCATTATTGTCACGCTTCGTCCGCCAAGTTTAGATACGGATGGCGCGTTGCGGGGAAGCATTCAAACGCTAATTGCGGACGTATGTAAACTAGGGCGGCTGTCTTATCGGTTTGAGTGTGCGCAAACCATGCCGGAGAAAGGAATTTGCGATGCTGTTAAAATTGTACTTTATCGTTTGGTGCAAGAAGCACTTAACAACGTGGTAAAGCATGCCCATGCCAAACAGGTTGAAATTACACTTAAACGGGCCAAAGGGCAGATGTTCTTAACCGTGCAGGATGACGGGGTCGGTTTTGTACGTTCCAAGGGTAATTCGATTCATCATGTTGGCTTATTAGCTATGAAAAATAGTATTCTCTCTTTGGGAGGACGTTTGACAATTTCAAGTAAACCGGGCAAAGGAACGCGTATTGCGGCTGTTTGCCCCTGTATAGTGTATGAGGAAAAATAACAATGACGAAAATCATACTAGCTGATGACCATGTCCTGGTTCGCCAGGGTGTTCGATTAATGTTAGAAACCGCCGGGGATGAATACCAGGTAATTGGCGAAGTGGAAAATGGGGAAGATTTAATAAAGCTCGCCAAACAAACGCCGGCCGATGTATATATTGTGGATATTTCGATGCCCATGCTCAATGGGATAGAGGCAATTAGTAAATTAATGAAACAAGATCCCAAAGCAAAAGTATTGGTTTTGAGCATGTACGATGATCGGGTATCTGTTGAAAAAGCGTTGAAGGCGGGTGCCAAGGGCTTTGTGGTAAAAGTAGCTAGTGCCGAAGAATTTTTAGAAGCTGTGCATGAAGTTGCCGAAGGGCGCTTTTACTTTGGTGGCAAAATTTCTAAATTTTTAGTACAAGGATTTTTGGGTAAACATGCCCCCAAAAAACGCGGAGCCCATCTAACCAATAAAGAAAAAGAAGTGTTGCAGCTGATTGCGGAGGGATACAGTAGCAAACAGATCGCCCAGCATTTTTCACTTTCGCTCAATACAATCCATGTGCATCGCAACAATATTATGCGCAAACTGGGCATTCATAAGCAAGCCGAATTGGTGCGGTATGCACTCAAGGAGGGAATTGCGCAACTGTAGAGGATAAATTATGCGTATTATTGCAGGAACGGCCCGCGGACGGCGTATATTTTCCGTATCTAAAAATTTACCGGTTAAACCTATTTCGGACCGGATGAAACAATCATTGTTTGATATTCTGCGCCCTCGTATTCCAGGAGCCAAATTTTTGGATCTGTTTGCCGGTACGGGCAATGTGTCGTTGGAAGCCCTTTCACGCGGGGCATTAAAGGCCGTAATGGTGGAGAAAGAGCCGGCCTGTATCAAAAATATTCACCGTAATTTGACACACCTTGGGTTTGAAGATCGTGCCAAGGTACTACGCGGGGATATCTTAAAACCTCTCGATTGGTTGCTTGCTTATAGTGATAACGATGGCTATGATATTATTTTTATGGGGCCGCCGTACCGCGATATCAATAATAAAATGTTGGCTTTTTCGGAACCGTCTTTATCTAATGTAGCTCAAGCGCAATTGTTGGCCCCCAACGGACTTTTAGTGATTCAGACCCATAAAACGGAACAATTTGCTATTCCGGAGACCCTGGAAGTATTCCGTACGGAAAAATATGGGGATACGCTTGTGCGTTTCTTGCGGCATAAAACGGAGAAAAAACATGTACAGTGATGTGCACGAGTTAAATTTTTCTAAAATAAAAACTTATAAAGAATGCCCCTTACTCTATAAATACAAGTATATGGAAGATAAACGAGAGGGGTTGACACCCGCTTCTTCGTTGGGTGTATCCATTCACCGCGCGTTGGATGCCTATCATGCCAATAGTAATGATCCTTCCGAATTGCTTGCTTATTATGATGATTGTTGGTTGGGCGCCGGGTATAGTAGTGCCGGTGAACAGATGGAATGGTACCTCAAAGGCAAAAAGATGATGGAAGATTATGCACAGGCCGAGTATCAACGCAAAACCACTGTAGATAGTACCGAGCGCGAGTTTATATTTGAACAAGACGGTTGGACTTTCCGCGGAAAAATTGACCGTATTGATAAACACCCGGATGGCTCTTGGGAGGTAATCGACTATAAAACGGGAACAGATGTGGACCTCTCTGTACCGGTAACCGATTCCCTGCAATTAGGCATTTATGCCATAGGGGCGCGGCGTGCCTGGAATATGCAAAAAGGAAAAGTAACCTATTATTTTACCGCGTTTAACCAGATGCAAAGTGCCCCTTTTGAAGCTTTTGACGAACCCCAAATATTAACCACTTTCATGGAAATAGGGAAACAGATTGAAGCCGGACACTTTGAACCAAATACGGCTCATTGTGAGGCCTGCGCTTTTAAAAACACGTGCCCTTCGTCTGTCTGTAAAGAAACCGTATAATTGAAATATAAGGAGCTTTTTGTTTTATGACTCAGCTCGTATATGCATTTGCACTTAGTTTTTTAGCCGGTGCTGCTAGTGCCGTGGGCGGAATTTGCTCCTTTTTTATCAAAAAGGAAAATCTATCTGCGTTAGCAATTGGCCTTGGCTTTTCTGCCGGGGTGATGATTTATGTATCTTTTATGGAAATATTACCTCACGCACAAAATGCGCTAAGCACATTGTATGGTGTAGGGTGCGGTAAATGGCTTTGCGTGGGACTGTTCTTTGGGGGAGCGGCCCTAGCATGGGGGGTAGATTGTTGTTTGCCGCCGTTGCATGTTCAACCGGGTATACTGGATCCATCTGCTAAACTAAAACAGACGGGAATATTTACGGCATTGGCACTTACGTTGCACAATTTTCCGGAAGGGCTGGCCACCTTTTTTTCCACATTAGATAGTATAAAACTGGGTATTTCGATAGCGTTAGCGGTGGCTATTCACAACATTCCCGAAGGAATTGCGGTGGCGTTGCCCATTTATCATTCTACAGGGAGCCGAAAAAAAGCGTTTTGGGCCAGTGCTGCCAGTGGAATGGCTGAGCCGGTAGGGGCTGTTGTTGGGTATTTTATTTTGCATGCCGTGTTGCAAGAAGCCGTTTTGGGTATCTTGTTTGCGGTGGTAGCCGGAATTATGGTGTATCTGGCGCTTGACGAATTATTGCCTACCGCACACGATTACGGCCACGGTCACCAAGTAATAGGCGGCGTGTTAAGCGGTATGTTGCTGATGGCTGTGGTGTTACTTGTGTTTTAGTAAGACCGCTCGCAATTACATCTGTGCAATCACAAATGAAATAATCATTCCCAATGTATAGCTGGTTACATTGGTCATAATGCTAAGTAGCCCTGCTTCTTTGAGCGAAATATCTTTGCGGTTAATAAACCGGATAAGGATGGCCTCCAAAACCACAGCACACACCCACCATAGGGCACTTTGTGCTACGTGGTGCACTAAAAAACACCACGTAAAAATAGCTGTGACTAAGTTAGCAACTGCGACACCGTACAAAATGGTAAAACGTTTTTTAGTATATAAAATAAACGCTGCGGCGCATAGTAGTTCTAATCCCAAAATTAAGGCCAACGCTCCCCAAGCTTGCGGACGTTTCCAAAGGGACTCAGCTGGGGGAGTGTCAACGGGTTGCACGTTCAATGCATCCTTTTCCACATATACATTGAATTTGTGAATCAAACCGGAGGGGATCTCAAAAATATTGCTGGTTCGTATTGAGCCGTCTTCAAAAGATATAACTAATCGTGCAAAGGGATCGAATTCATAGGCCACAGCCGTACAAGCACCCGGTCCGCATTGCATGCGTTGGGAACCATAAATTCCCAAAGCAGATGCTTGCATGCATAAGCGGTCCTGACAGACGACAAATTCGCTTGCTTCGGGCCGGATTAACGGTTGTTCTTGCGTGTTGTAAATAAAATTAAAATGTGACTCTGGCAAAGGGGAAACTTCCGCCCAGCTGGTTAAACTGATCAAAAAAATACTCCATGTTAATAGAATTTTCTTCATAAATACCTCACTTATTTTGTATTATAACATTTAGCAGACCGAAGGGGGAAAATAATTTATGTTGACAAATTCACAAATTCAAAAATATGCAGATGTACTGATTTGGGCCTTAAAGGCGGCCCGTCGTAACGGTACTTTTAAAAAATACGACAGTGTTTTGCTGCGTACCGATATGGCAGCATCACCATTGGCAAAAGCAATTTATCAAAAATTATTGGAACAACATTACAATGTGCTTTTACGTTGGAATTCGCCGGAGGATTTTGTAACCACTTTCTACCAAACTGCGGATACAAAACAGTTGGCCTATATTCCGCAGGGAGAACAAGAAATTCAGGGCAACATAAATGGCTTGATTGCTTTGCACGCTCCGCAGGATTTAACTCATTTAAAAAAAATAGATCCGGCTCGTCTAGCCAAAAGCGCCGTTGCGCGTAAACCGATTCGCGAAATTTTGGATGTTCGGGAACAAAAAGGTTTATTTTCTTGGACACTTTGTAACTATCCGACGCAGGAGCTAGCCAAGAAGGCAGGTCTTTCTGTCAAAGAATATGCCAATCAAATTGCCCGTGCTTGTTTTTTAAATGAAAAAGATCCCGTTAAGAAATGGCAAGAGGTAACCCGCCAAATTAACGAAATCGGCAAGTGGCTTTCCGCAATGCCTATCAAAACATTACACGTGGAAACAAATCACATGGATTTTGAAATTTTACTGGGAGAGAAACGTAAATTTATTGCGGGCGGTGGATGCAACATCCCCTCGTTTGAAATTTTTACCTCTCCCGATTGGCGGGGCACCCGCGGAATTTATTTTGCGGATTTGTCCTCGTATCGCAGCGGCAATTACGTCAAAGGTGTAAAGTTGGAATTTAAAAATGGGCGCGTGGTCAAAGCAGATGCCGAGCAAGGAGCCGATTTTGTACGCAAGATGTTGGCAATGGATAAAGGGGCTAGCCAAATTGGCGAGTTCTCGCTCACGGATCGGAGGTTTTCCAAAATTACCAAGTTTATGGCCGATATCTTGTATGATGAAAATTTTGGCGGGAAATACGGTAACTGCCACGTGGCGGTAGGGGCCAGTTATGCCGATACGTTCTCGGGTCCACAAAGCCAATTGGATAAAAAACAGAAAGAAAAACTAGGTTTTAATGACTCTTCGTTACATTGGGATTTAATCAATACGGAGAATAAAACCGTTACGGTTACCTTAAAGAATGGCGCCAAAAAAGTCATTTATGAAAAAGGACAGTTTAAGTATTAAGTAGGGTTAGTAATAGGACTTATGCCCTTGAAATTATAGGAAAAAATATTAAACTAAAAGTGTGGTAACTGTTTGCCAAGGAGAAAGTATATGAAAAAATGGATGATTGGGGCTTGTGTAATGTTGATGTCTGCTGTGGCGTTTGCGAAACCTACGGGAAATATGGAACGTAGTGCCGATAAGGTTTCTATCGATACGACGCGTGTGCAACCTGTTGCAAAGGCCAAATTCCCTTCTGCCCCTCAAAAACAAGAATATCCGAAGGATACTACAAGTTATGCTCCTAAAATGGCAAACGATACCGTTTTGGCGGTACAATCCCCCAAACCGGAATATCCGCAATACCCCGAATACCCAGAATATCCTGAGTATCCGGAATACCCTGCCACGCCCGAGTATCCTGCTGACCCCGAGTATCCGAATGCTTCCAAGCAGGACACTACTCGGATGAAACAGGGCAAAAAAGCGGGCGTGAAACCTTCCTCTGTGGCTAAGCCAGGGCAAAAAACTGAATACCCGCAAGCTCCTAAAAAGAATGTTAAGGCCGCGGAACCTGCCCCGCTGGAAAACGCCACCCTTAATACGCTCATCGAGCAAGAAGTATCTCGCCGGGAAAATGAGAAGAGTTCTAAATGAGTCAATGGCGCTAAAGGACCTATTTTTAGGGCCCACGTCCACGTGGGCCTTTTGACCTATGGTCTTTTACAAGAAAGTTGCCTATACTATAAATAGAAGGAAAGATTATATACACAAGGAGAAATAAGAATGAAAAAAATAGGCGTCTTACTTTGTTTAGTAGCTCTAACTACGGGGGCATTTGCTCAAATGTTGAGCAAGTCTCCAAAAAATGACAGTTTTGTGGTAAAGCTATTAGGTGCGCAGGAGGCGTTGTCTAGCGTGCTTAAAGAGGAAAAAGTAGATTTGTTGGGATTTGCTCGGGCATTAGCCAACTATCGAAAAATGGCAGCGGCCCACACGCCGGATCAAACCGGGATGATTTTGCCGGCCATTGCAGAGGTCTCTGATGTATATTTGGCAAATCGTGATGCCTTAAAGATAGTGGCAAACAAAATCAATGCCCCGGTTACCTTTAAAAACGGTACTCAAATGAGCATGACGAGATATATTGATGAGTTTGCTTCTGAAATGGATGGATTGGATGCCTTCAAAACCGCGCTTGAAGAGGATTTAAAAGTTACAGTAAAAAGTGCCGGTCAAGTGAAATTTGAAGAAGAAATCGCGGGGTTTAATGGAAATGCCAATTTTATTGGGCAATATGTATTAATCAATTTGGCCGATCCTATGCGCGATATGACTGATGAAGAAGCCACTCCGTTAGCTAAAGAATATGTAAAGTATCAAGTAAAAGATGTTTCTTTAGTGGAATTCTGCAAAAATCCGGGCGTGGACTGGCACCAAAGCGCCTTAGATGAATTGGCTGCTTTTGGTAAACGGGTAGAAAAGTTGGCCAAGTAAGATATTGTTATAAATTAAAAAGGCCGCCCTGTAGTGAGGGTGGCCTTTTTTATCCAACTAAAATCTATAGTTCTTCATGCATTACTTTGAGGGCAGCTTTTTCTTTAGCCACAGGAAGACATTCCTGCACTTTATAATTTTTGCCTTGGGTCAGCTGGCTAAGAGTGGCAATATCGCTCTCTGTAAGCACTTCCTTGTCGTACGTGGTACGGAATTGATACTCTAGCCCGCTTTGACGAATTAAATCCATAGATTGCTGCAATATAGTGGAGTTAGCTTCTACTCCGGTAATGGCGGCATATTTGTCAAAAGGGGCTTTGAGGTCCATAGCTATAAAATCAACCAACTTTTTATCAATCAGCTCTCGCAGAATTTCTGGGCGTGTGCCGTTAGTGTCAATCTTTGTTTGGTAGCCCATTGCTTTTAATTTAGCCATAAAAGAGACTAAATCTTCCTGTAATGTGGGCTCCCCACCAGAAACAACAACGCCTTCCAGGGTGCCCTGGCGGCGTTGTAAAAAAGACCAAACTTCCTCTTCGGGCATAGAAGAATTAAACAAATGAGGGTAAACTAATTCCGGATTGTGACAGTAACGACATCGAAAATTACATCCTTGTGTAAATACAATTGCCGCCGGTCTTCCTGGAAAATCGATTAAGGTAAACTTAACCAGTCCGCCTAGTTTCATCGTCTATGCCCGTAAAGGGAAAGATTATTTATCGCTGGCGCATTCGCAACCGCAACCGCAGCTGCAGCCGCCTTCTACGCCATTCATGTTTTTGCGCATAGCAAATTCTTCTTTTTTGCCTTTATTCCAGTTTTGTACTGGGCGCAAATAACCTACTACGCGGGAATAAACTTCACATTTAGAACCTTGTACTTCGTTCATTTCTTTTTTGAGGTCAGAGATTTTTGTTTCTACGGCTTGTCTTTCTTGTGCTGTCATATAGTGTCCCCTCCTACGGGATAAATATTCTAATACGTAACGGGGCCGTGATTCCCCTTTACTTTATTATGGCAATTTGCCAAATCGGTTTCAAGCGCTCTTTTGGATTAGACTGTTTCTAACCCAAAAGAGAGACTATTTGCTATAGAGTTGCTCTTCTAATAACGCAATTTTGCGTTGCAACTCTTGCATGCGTTCGGCCTTGCATTTGGGGCATTCAAAGTGTTCCCCAGGGATGTAGCCGCATTTAGGGCATACGCTAAAGGTCGGTGTGATAGAGAAATACGGTAACGTATAGCGTTCACACACGGTTTTGATAAAGCGTTTCATAGCTTCCAAATCTTTAATGCGTTCGCCCGTAAAGATATGTTGGACGGTGCCACCGGTATATTTGGACTGAATGGTGCTTTGCAAATCAAGCATCTCAAATACATCGTCCGTGTAGTTGACCGGCAACTGAGAAGAGTTGGTGTAGAACGGTTGGTGCCCTTCTTTATAGAGCGCCTCATTGGCACAAATAATTTCGGGGTAGCGTTCTTTATCTAACTTGGCTAAACGGTAGGAAGTACCTTCCGCCGGGGTGGCTTCCAAGTTGTAGTTATTGCCAGTTTCCTCTTGAAATTTGACTAAAGTCTCGCGCATAAAGGTGAGCACTTTTTCGGCAAATTTTCTGCCTTTTTCAGTACCAATGTCTTCACCGATTAGGTTGAGCGCACATTCGTTCAACCCCACGAGTCCGATGGTGGAAAAGTGATTCTTCCAGAATTCGCCAAAGCGTTGGCGGATAGAACGCAAGTAGAAGCTCATATACGGATACAAGTTGCCCTTGGTAAAGCGTTCAATTACTTTGCGTTTAATTTCCAAGCTGTTTTTGGCTACTTCCATACGGTCTTTCAAATTGGCAAAGAATTCATCTTCATCTTTAGACAGGTACCCCAAACGCGGTAAGTTAATAGTTACTACGCCAATAGAACCTGTCAAAGGGGCCGAACCGAACAAACCGCCGCCGCGTTTGCGTAGTTCGCGGTTGTCGATGCGCAAACGGCAGCACATAGAGCGTGCATCTTCGGGGTTCATATCCGAATTAATGAAGTTGGCAAAGTACGGAATACCGTATTTAGCTGTCATTTCCCACAGGGGGGTTAGCTTGGGGTTATTCCAATCAAAATCTTTAGTAATGTTATAAGTAGGGATAGGAAATGTAAATACACGACCCTTAGCATCACCGGCTAACATGACTTCGCAGAAGGCACGGTTGAGCATATCCATTTCGTTTTGGAATTCACCATAGGTTTTGTCTTGCAATTTGCCACCAATAATGACCGGTTGATCCTTGTAGTAAGAAGGAACGGTCAAATCGAGGGTCAAGTTGGTAAATGGCGTTTGGAACCCGACACGGGTAGGAACGTTGACATTGAATAAAAATTCTTGCAAGGCTTGTTTCACTTCTTCATAGGACAGCTTGTCATAATAGATAAACGGAGCCAGCAAAGTATCAAAATTGCTAAACGCTTGTGCGCCGGCACTTTCACCCTGGAGTGTATAGAAGAAGTTGACTACTTGGCCCAAAGCGGTACGGAAGTGCTTGGCCGGCTTGGATTCGGCTTTGCCGGTCACGCCCGTAAATCCGCTGAGCAAGAGGTCTTGCAAATCCCAGCCGACACAATAGGCACCCAAAAGGCCTAAATCGTGGAGGTGAAAATCGCCTTCGCTATGCATACGGCGGACATTTTCGGGGTAAATTTTATTGAGCCAATAGACTTTGCTGATTTCAGAGGAAATATAGTTGTTTAACCCCTGGAGCGAATAGCCCATATTGCTGTTTTCATTGACTTGCCAGTCAATTTTTTGCAAATATTGGTCTACCAAATCTACGTTGAATTTGGAAGAAATTTCACGCATGCGGGCGTGTTGGTCGCGGTACAAGATATAGGCCTTGGCGGTTTTGTGATAGTTGGAGGTTAAAAGCACATCTTCCACAATATCCTGCACGTTTTCCACGTTTGGTACGGTATCGGAATAAAGCTGTTGGATGATATTAACGGCCCGAATGGTTAATTTTTTAGCGGTATCTGCATCAAATTCGCCGGTTGCTTCGGCTGCTTTTGTGATAGCGTTTGTAATTTTTTTAGGTTCAAAGCGTTCGGTGGTCCCATCTCTTTTAACGATGTGGGTAATTACTTCTGTAGTTTCCATAATGTATATCCTGAGTAAAAAAATGCCGCAAAAGTCGCGGTAACAAAGATTAAAACAAAAACAAACTAAAATTGCAAATCTTTTTGTAAAGGCCTTCTTTTGTCGTCGATGACGGCGGATTTGGGCGGCTTTTCAAAAAACTGCAAACAGCCTGTTAATAATAATTATTACTAATAAGCGCGTTTGTGTCAAATTGTTTGAGGGCCTATGTTTTTTTATATAAAAAATAAGCAAATACAAAAAAGGCCTAGGCCCTTAAGTGAGCTCTAATATAAGATCGCAATCGGGATGATTTTAGTTTGCCCTTGACGGAAGAACAAAAACTGATTACAATGTAAATAAGAACTTACAGAAGGGGGAAAACCTATGGGCTTTTATCAATGGTGTGTGCTGGGGGCAGTAATTGCATTTGCAGTGTTTGTAGTGTTTGCAGTAAGGGCTTTTTTTCAAATTACGAAGACGGCGGAAGCAGTGGAATATTTAGCGCTGACCACCGCTGAAAAAGTAGATAAAACACAAAGCACGTTTGACTTGCTAGATAAAGCATCTACGTTTGTTGATTCCGGCGTGTACCGCACCGTGGCAATGGGCATTGATTTATTCAAACGTCTAAAAAAATAAATTTGATATTGCCAGATACCCCGCGCAGCCCATACTGCGCGGGGTTCTGTTTCATAGAACTCCCTCCCCTTGATGTTCAACAAGAGCGCTTGATCTCTAGTTCAACACCATAAAGCCGGCCGTTAAGTACGTGGCAAACCCTAACCACAACCAATACGGCCATAATAGTCTTGCTGCTATTTTGTTATGTTTTGCAAAACAATGATGCAAAAACATCCCTTCCAATAGCATCAAAACTATTACGGTTAACGCCCCAGCAAAGTGGTGCATCCCGAAAAATAGCGGTGTCCAACAGGCGTTCAGAGCTAACTGAATGGACAATAACCACACCGCAGGGCGCAATTCTCTAGTTATCCCCCGATGAAATACCAGCACGGCTGCAACGCCTAATAGTAGGTATAATACCACCCATACCATGCCGAATATCATGTCCGGCGGGACAAAAGGTGGCTTTATCAGCGTGCTATACCATGTCATATTAGGGTCCACAAAGGGCTTGCTAATTAACATGGGTAACTGACAAATTGCCAGCCATAGAACAGCTCTTAGTGTATGTGTTATGTATTTCATACACTTATAGTGTAGTTGGCGGGGAAAGGGCTGCCCAGTAGCAAAAATTAATTAGTTAGAGTTTGTGTAGTTTGTGTTAAAAATGCTAAAATAACACTAAGTATTTTTATTTTACTTTGTTGAGAATTTTATGGATACCAAACTCATTGCCGAAGTAACTAACTGGATGAAAAAAACAGATTTGGCCGAATTTTGTTATGAACAAGACGGTAACTGCATTGAAATCAAAACGCAAGAAGCCCTGCCCGAGCCGGCTCAATTTTCCTGCTCTTTAACTGCGGTAACGGCGCCGGCTATTGGTATTTACCATATGGCCAACAAGGGGAAAAATCTCACGCTTTCAGAAGGACAACAAATCCAGCAGGGGGCTCCCCTGGGACTGGTTGAAACGGCATCCCAGCAACATTTTATAACGGCTCCTATTTCGGGCAAGCTACGCAAAGTGACCGCACAAGAGGGGGCGGTCGTTGAGTTTGGCCTTCCGCTTTTTTTTATTGAGAAATAACTATGTCCGCAAATGTTCAACTAACTCCTTTTCATAAAGTATTAATTGCCAACCGTGGGGAAATTGCACTGCGGGTTATTCGTACCCTTAAAGAGATGAATATCAAATCAGTGGCAGTCTATTCGGAGGCCGATCGCAACAGCTTACATGTACGTATGGCAGATGAAGCGGTGTGTATCGGGGCGGCGCCTTCCTCTCTTAGCTACTTAAATATTGATGCACTTGTGACTGCGGCCAAAGTTACACATGCCGATGCGGTGCATCCAGGGTATGGTTTTTTGTCTGAAAATGCAGATTTTGCGCGTGCCGTTACCGATGCTGGTATGATTTTTATTGGTCCAACGCCTCAGTCTATTGAAATGTTAGGGGTAAAGTCTACCGCGCGGGAGATTGCTATTCGGGCCGGCGTACCGATTACTCCCGGGTCTAACGGAATTGTGGGGAAAAATTATCATGCGGTTGCCAGAAAGATTGGATTTCCTATCATGATTAAAGCCACATTAGGCGGTGGCGGAAAAGGAATGCGCGCCTGCTTTAGGGAAGATGATTTAGATTTAATGATGGAAACCGCACAGGGAGAGGCCCGGGCTAATTTTGGGGATGATCGCGTTTATTTTGAAAAATTAGTTCTTAATTCGCGCCATATAGAAGTACAAGTAGCTGCAGATAATTATGGAAACGTGGTAGCATTTGCCGAGCGTGATTGCAGCATGCAGCGGCGCCACCAAAAATTGGTGGAGGAATCGCCCTCTCCGTTCGTAGATGCTAAGACGCGCCAAAAATTACAGGAAGCGGCTGCTAAACTTATTAAAGCTGCCGACTATCACGGGGTTGGAACCGTTGAATTTTTGATGGCGCCTACCAAAGAATTTTATTTTATGGAAGTAAACACCCGCTTGCAGGTGGAGCATCCGGTGACAGAAGCGGTTTGTGGACAGGATCTGGTCAAAATGCAGATTCAAATTGCTCAAGGTGAACCGTTACAACTCACGCAGGCAGAAGCCGGGAAGGTGCGGTGCCATGCTATTGAACACCGTATTAACGCGGAGGATTCTGCGCATAATTTTATGCCTTGCCCGGGTACTGTTGAGGAATGGATACCTGCGGGGGGCTTGGGCGTACGGGTAGATAGCCATATGTACAGCGGTTACACCATTCCTAGCTACTATGATAGTTTAATTGCTAAACTTATTGTAACTGCTCCAACCCGTGAAAAATTGTTAAAACGCAGTGAGCGATGCTTAAATGAATTTGTAATTGGCGGTGTGAAGACCACTATTCCTTTCCACCAAAAAATATTGGCCAATGAAGACTTTAAAAGCGGCAATACAGACACCGGGCTAATTGAACGGATGATGAAAGCAGATGAAAGCAAAAAATAAAATTGTCAGCTTACGCACCCTGAAAGCGCGTCTTGCAAAAGAACGGATACAAGGTAAAAAAATCGTTTTTACCAACGGATGCTTCGATATTTTGCATGCGGGGCACGTGAGTGTGTTGGAATTTTCTCGTTCTAAAGGAGATGTATTAGTTGTTGGGTTGAATAGCGACGAATCGGTCCGTCGATTAAAGGGGCCGACTCGCCCTGTAAATAAGCAAGCCGACCGTGCGCTCGTTTTGGCTGCCTTGGAAAGTGTCTCTTATGTTTGTATTTTTACGCAAGACACGCCGTATGATTTGATTAAAGCCGTCCGTCCGGATATATTGGTAAAGGGCGGGGATTATAAGCCCAGTGAAATTGTGGGCCGTGAATTTGCCGGTAAAGTAGTGCGTTTTGCTTTACTGAAAGGACGCAGTACCACCGGAATTATTAAAAAAGTAAGCAAGAAAGATTAGTCCGTGAGGAAAATATGTCTGATATTTTTGAGAAGTGTAGAAATTACAAAGATGCCAAAATAGCCATGCGTATGGGTATTTATGGTTATTTTCAACCTATTGAATCTGCCCAAGGGCCCGAAGTTGTCCTAGAGGGTAAAACATATATTATGGCGGGTTCCAATAACTATTTAGGGCTGGCTAACGACCCGGAAATGAAACAAGCTGCGTTAGAGGCAGTAAAAAAATACGGTACAGGGGTTGCCGGTAGCCGTTTGCTCAACGGAAATACAAAATTAGCTGATGAATTGGAAAGAAAGCTTGCTGAGTTTAAAGGCAAACAAGCGGGTCTTTTATTTGCGACCGGATATCAGATGAATTTAGGGGTTGTTTCCTCTTTAGTTAAGAAGGGGGACTATGCAATTGTGGATAAGTTGGATCACGCCAGTATTTTAGACGGGGTCCGCTTGTCGGATGGAGAAATGGCCCGCTTTAAACATAATGATCCTGCTGACTTGGAGCGTGTGATCTCCAAATTACCGGAAGAAGCTGGCAAACTCATCATTGTGGATGGCGTGTTTAGCATGGAAGGGGACATTTGCCCGTTACCGGAAATTGTTAAAATCGGTAAAAAATATGGTGCACGCATTATGGTAGATGATGCCCACGCCACCGGTATTATTGGAAAAACCGGCCGTGGTACCTGTGAATATTTTGGTTTAGAAAATGGAGAAGTGGACCTGATCGTGGGTACATGTTCTAAAACATTTGCCACGGTGGGAGGATTTGTGGTAGGGGATGAAGATATTATCCACTACATGCGTCACAATGCTCGCAGCCAAATTTTTTCTGCCTCGATGCCGCCCTCTTGTATTGCATCCATTTCCAAGGCGGTGGATTTGATTTCGAAGGATACTTCTCGCCGGGATAATTTGTTCCGTTTAACTGCATTACTCAAAAAAGGGTTGGAAGACTTAGGGTATGATCTGGGAACCAGTACTACACCTATTTTGCCTGTGCACGTAGGAAGCAATGAAAACTGCTTTAAGATGTGGCGTGCTTTACATGAAATGGGCATCTTTGCTAACCCTGTTATTTCGCCTGCTGTGCCGCCTGGTCGCGCGCTTATACGTTTGACCTTGATGGCGACCCATACCGAAGCTCATGTGCAAAAAATCATAGATAGTTTCGCACAGGCGGGACGTTCCTTGGGTATCATCAAATAGTTTATAGCCCCGCCCGGTGCGGGGCTTTTTATAGGAGGGTTTATGGTACAGGTTGAAGAAATTTTGCAACAAAACCTCAAAATATTTGTTAATTTCCCTTTTGAGCTTTATAAAAAGGATCCTTATTGGGTAGGGGACCTGAAAGAGGAAACCCGTAAATTGCTACGGGAGGATAATCCCTTTTGGAAACACGGTATACGTAAATTATTTGTAGCGTATAAGGACGGTAAGTTGGCCGGGCGTATTTGTGCCTTGGTTAACCATCGCCATAATCAATACCATCACGAAAATATTGGATTTTTTGGTTTTTTTGATTGTATTAATGATCTGGAAGTATCCAACGCTTTATTTAAAGCGGGGGAAGATTGGCTTCGCGCACAAGGTGTAACAGCTGTACGCGGGCCAGCAAACCCGTCCAGTAATCATCCATACGGGCTTTTGATAGAAGGATTTGATTCTATGCCGGCTATCATGATGCCCTATAATTACTCATATTATGCCGAGCTTATTGAAAAGGCCGGGTTCACCAAGGCGAAAGATTTGCTTGCCTTTCACCGTACGGAGGATGATCAATTTTCAGAACGCTTTTTAAAAGTGTGCGAACGTTGTGAACGCAGGGGGGGAATTACACTACGCCGATTGGACTTGAAAAATTTGGATAAAGAAGCGGAAATTATCCGTGACATTTACAATAGTGCTTGGGCCGAAAACTGGGGCTTTGTGCCGCTAGATAAGCAAGAAATGGCGGACATTGTGAATGAACTCAAGTCTATTGTACGGGTGGAGGGAACGTGTATTTTGGAAGAAAACGGTGTACCTGCCGGGTTTTATATTTGTATTCCAAATATGAACCATGTATTAAAAATATTACGTGGCTCTATTTATAATCCATTTCGTTTGATTAAAGCAGTGTGGGCCTGGAAAAGAATTAAAGATGCGCGCCTGATTATGTTAGGTGTTCTGCCCGAATTTCGCAAACGCGGTATAGATTTAATCTTGATTAAGCATATTGTTACCCATGGCGTAGCTGTATGGCATGAGGCAGAGCTTTCCTGGGTACTGGAAGATAACGTCGGCATGCTGCGTGGGATAGAAGAATGCGGGTGCCATTTTAGCAAACGCTACCGCCTATATCAAAAAGACATTTAATCTACTGAACCTTTGTTACACGCTTCCACGCGGCCATAAAATCGTCGGGAACGGGGGCTTCAAATTGCAACTTTTTGCCTGTTAGCGGGTGGTTGAATTCAATTTTTCGGGCATGCAGCATGAGCCGTGGAGCAGTTGCCCCTTTGTAGAGCCAATCCCCCAACACGGGGTAACCGAGCCAATTTAGATGCACGCGCAACTGATTAGTGCGGCCGGTGCGCGGATACAGTTCAATATAGGTAAATCCGTTTTTTCGCTCCAGTACTTTATAATCCGTAATAGCTTCGCGCCCAATTTCGGACGCTTTAATTTTTCCCCCGGCTACGCGCCCAATCGGTACATCAATGGTTCCTTTATCGTCGGGGATTTCTCCGCAAGCGATGGAATGATAAGTTTTATGTACTTCGCGGTTAGCAAAGAGTGCCACCATTTCACTTTGAAATTCAGGCGTTTTTGCAACTATCATCACCCCGCTGGTTTCGCGGTCTAAACGGTGTACCAGCCCAGCGCGTGGAGTTTGAGGATCAAACCCCTTGGGTGGATTTGCCAAGATAATAGAAACCAAGGTCTCGTCAGTGGAAAAAACAGTTTCCGGGTGTTCCTCCCAGATGGGGCTTTGCGGGTGCACCAGTAAACCAGCGGGTTTGATGACCACAAAAAAATCTTTCCCATCGTGGAGCAAAAGTTTTTTTAGTGGTGTTTGGGCGTGCGCTTGTGGCAACGTGATTTCTACAGTTTCTCCACGTGTAAGCGGCCAAGACGGTTTGACCGTTTTCCCGTTAACAGTAATGCGGCCTTCTTTAATCATTTTTTGTACCAATGCGCGGGAAAGGTCCGGTAGTTCATCGGCTGCAAATACATCTAATCGGCGGGTATATCCGTCGAAAATGATTTTTTTTGATTCAGCCATGTTTTGCCTCCCGCAGGTATTTTGCCCAAATCCAAACGGCTACCCCTGCTATGCCTAGTGAAATGACTTGAGAGGGAGACATCCCCCATAAAAAACCACCTCTAAAATCTCCGCGTAAAAACTCAATGCCAAAGCGCATGATGGCATAACATAATATGTAAAGGACTAAAATCTTTCCTTCTCTGTGGGGCTTTTTTGATGCATAGTGCAGTAGTAGAAATAATAAGAAGTTAATTGCTGCTTCATATAGTTGGGTGGGGTGTAAGGGAAGGTTCATTAGTTCCGGTGCAACAAGCGCATGTGGATCTGTAAAACGTACACCCCAAGGAAGGGTCGTTGGCTTGCCGTAACAGCATCCCGCTAAAAAACACCCAATACGACCTAATGCGTGCCCCAACGGGACCCCTACAATTAAGAAATCAGCGGTTTTTAAGATGGGCAGTTGCTTGCGGCGCATATACCACAAAGCACCCGTTACTGCTACAATTAATCCACCAAAGAAAACGAACCCATAACGGATATCGCGAAGAATGGTGCTTAATTTGGCAGCAAGAGTTTCTCCTAATTGAGGCCAGGACACAATGATAAACAATAACTTCCCGCCAACAATAGCCCCCAAAAACACGATGAATAGCAAATTCCAGAAGGTATCTTGAGTAAGGTTTTTGATATGGCTGTTTTTTAGACGGGGTACAAGGTATAAACAGGCGGCTGCATATCCCAAAGCAGTCATAAGACCATAACTGGCCAGTTCAAAAGTTCCAATGTGTAATAGAACAGGGTGCATTAATTCTTCTCCCAACGTAATGCATTGCGCATAAACGCGTTTTTGATTTTTTCTTCTGCCACGGTGGAACTGCATCTTCCGCCATAATTATGCCCGGCAAAAAGACGGGTATCATCCGGAAAAGCCGCAATTTTACGTAAACTGGCCAGCATGTCGCGCGGATTGGAAGAGGGCAAATCTACTCGTCCGCAAGCTCCCGGAAATAATGTGTCCCCCGTAAATAAAGCGTCTTCTATTTGAATACATACGCACCCGGCTGTGTGGCCGGGAGTGGTCCAAGTTTTCACGTGAAAGGGACCGATTTCAAATTGTTGATCGCCCTTATAGGTGTGTAAAAGGTCTAAGGGTAAGCCGGCAAGCGAAATATCGCTTTCTTCCAAGTATGCTTTGAGACCAAAATGCGTGAGTAGTTCTTGCGCAAATTTTACATGATCAAAATGCCCATGTGTAAAAAATACGCCACATAGATGGAGTTGCTTGGTTTGCAGGGTATGTATTAAAAAATTGATATCCCAAGCGGGGTCAATGAGTAGCGTCTCTTGGCCTTGCGTGACCAGATAGGTACAATTATCCATAGGCCCTAAATTAATAACATCAATGTTAATCATGAGGGGTAAACCTAAATTCAATTTCGCCGGGTTTCACTAAGTTATAGTGTAACCGCGCTAGCGTTTCCATATAGTGGGGGTCTTTGTTTTCTAGCAATTGTTTAGTGGCAAGGAGTTGCTGATATTGCATGTCTAAATAAGCTCTTTTCTGGTTTAAGCGGCGGATTTCCATCTTATTGTGTATCAAATTGAAAGTACCACCTCCTAACCACAGTATTGCCACTAGAGCACCTACTGTGCCCCAAAAAAACAATTTTTGTCTATGAGAAAGATTTTTAAACATACAATTACCGGAAGATTCGGTCTTGGGCGTATTGTGCCTGGGTACCTAATTGTGCCTCTATTTGTAACAGTCTGTTGTATTTTGCTGTACGTTCGGCGCGTGCGGGAGCGCCACTTTTAATAGCTCCTGCATTAGTAGCTACTGCTAAATCGGCAATAAATGTGTCTTCCGTTTCACCGGAACGGTGGGATATGATACACGCGTATTGATGCTTTTTAGCCAGATTAATAACGTCAATGGTTTCTGATACGGTACCAATTTGGTTAACTTTAACCAAAATAGCATTGCCAGCATGGCGTTCAATTCCTTGTTGTAAACGTTTCGGATTGGTGACAAACAAATCGTCCCCTACCAAACGGACTTTTTTGCCCAGTTGGCGCGTAATTTGTTCCCAACCTGTCCAATCATCTTCTTGTAAGGGGTCTTCGATAGACACTAAGGGGTACTTGGCGCACCAAGTGCGGTATATATTCGTTATTTCATCGGATGAGAGTACATTCCCTTCAAAATGATATTTCCCATTGTGATAAAATTCGCTGGCTGCACAATCCATAGCAAGTGAAATGTCTGCATGCCCGGCTTTTTTTGCTGCCTGTAAAATGGTTTTTAACACGTCTTCGTGTTTGGCAATTTTGGGGGCAAATCCGCCTTCATCGCCCACGGCAATTACCATTCCTTGTTGTTTGAGCAAGGCCCGCAAGGAATGATAAGTTTCGCTGGCTTGGCGTAGCGCTTCCTTGAAGGAGGTTGAGACGGTGGGTACAATCATAAATTCTTGTATGTCTAGTCCTGAATCGGCATGTTTCCCGCCATTGATAATGTTAAGCATGGGGGTAGGTAAAATATAGGAAGAGTCCGTGAGTTGGTAAACCCGGCGGATATGTTCGTAAAGTGGCAGACCCGTACTGTGGCATCCGGCACGTAGAACAGCCATCGAAACAGCCAACATGGCATTAGCGCCCAAATGTGATTTGTTTTCTGTGCCATCTACAGCTAGCATTTGTTCGTCAATTAAACGAGGATCTTCCACGCTAAGGCCGGCCAGTTCACGGTTTAATTTTTCTACGTTATTAATGGCTTTTAAAACGCCTTTTCCCTGATATCGTTCGTCTCCATCTCGTAGTTCTAATGCTTCGTGTGAACCGGTAGAGGCACCACTGGGGACGGAGGCCGTTCCTGTATTTCCGTCATCTAACAAGACGTCAGCCGCCACGGTTGGATAGCCCCGCGAATCTAAAATTTCACGGGCGGTAATTTTTTTAATACGGGCCATATAGCACTCCTAAAGGCAGTTATACAATACTATCGATGATCTTTTTGCCTTCTTTAATCAGTACCGCCGGAAGTTTTTCATCTTGGGCCTCCGCATATAGGCGGATGAGTCGTTCAGTGCTGGAGGGGCGAATAGCTAACCAGCTACCGCCTTTCAAAATAAATTTAAATCCGTCGGTAGAATCAATACGCCATACCGAGGTTTTGTTAATAGAGAGCGGCGGTTTAATATCCAAGCGTTCCATGATGCGGTTAATCTCCGTTTCGGTCTTGGGCATGCTGACTTTTTGATCAAATAGTTGTTTGTATTTTTTATAAAACTCTTTTTTGAGCTGTTTAAAAGATTTCCTCTCCGTAGCCAACATATCAATTACAAGCAGACAAGCCAGTAAGCCGTCTTTGTCCGGAATATGGTTGGTGACGGCAATACCGCCGGATTCTTCCATACCCATTACATATTGCCCGGAGATCATTAACTCGGTAATATATTTAAAGCCGACAGGGGTGTCGCGTAGCATCAGCCCATGCGCTTTGGCTACCTGATCGATGAGATTAGAGGTTATTACGCTGCGGCACACGCGGCCCTTTTGCTTTTTATTACGTACCAAGTGATCTAGCAACATGGGTGCGATTTCATTTGCGGATATCCAATTTCCATCGCTGTCTACAATGCCAAATTTGTCACAATCGGGGTTACAAGCAATCCCTAGAGCAAGTTTTTTGCTGGTTACTAATTTTTTTAGTTCAGTTAAACTAACTGGCCCGGCATTGGGGGTATTTCCGCCAAATAGCACATCATCATGTTCATGGATGCCTTCCACGGTCACGCCATATTTTTCCAGGAAAGTACGCAAATAGTTTTTGGCAGAACCAAACAACGGATCCACGGCTACTTTTAGTTTCGACGTTTTTAAAGCACGTGTGTTGATAAGGCTAGCCATATGGTTTAAGTAAGCTTTTCGAAAATCTTTGCTGATGACTACAGCACTGTTAAGGTCCCCAAATTCAGTAGAAGAAGCTTTCAAAATTTGGGCGCTGGGAGCAGGAATGCGTTTTTCGATGTCTTGCATAATTTCGTTATTGGCAATACCACCGTAGTAGGCAATCCACTTAAGGCCGTTAACGAAGTATTCTCCTTCGCTGCCGGTAATAACAATAGCCCCGATGGCGCACTCATTGAGTACACACCATTCTGCAACAGGAGTGGGCAACGGAAGTTCTGCCATTTTGACGGAAATTCCATTTTGTACCAGCGCGTTTGCGGCCACATAGGCCAGCTGTTTAGATAAAAAACGGGTATCAAAACCCACAATTACCAACGGCTTTTTGGGCTTTTTTCCAAGTGCTTGGCAATGCTTTTTATATCCTTCTCCTTCAAAACCATAAAAGGGATGCTCTAAAATATGTTCAGAAATCCCGTATGCTAGGCGTTGTACATTTTGGGCGGTTAATCCGCCGGCAGTTACGGCACGAAAACCGGCCGTGCTAAATTTAATATCTTCACTCATCGTGCACTCATTATACTAAAAACTGTCAAATTTTGCACCTGTTGGATGTTTTACGTGTTGGTGCGAAGGGTTGCATCAAAATGTATAATATAATTAAGGTATTGTATGAATTTTGAAACAGTAAAAGAATATATCAAGCGGGCGGGATTGCCCAATTTTCGCATCAAGCAAGTGCAGGAAGCCGTGTTCAAGAAGGGAATATCTTCTTGGGATGAGGCAACGAATTTACCGGCAGAGTTGCGCGGGAAATTAAAGACCGATTGCCCTATCTTAAGTTTTACCGTTGCCAAAGTAGTGGTATCCCGGCAAGATAAAGTGGCCAAGGCTTTGCTTACGTTGCAAGATGGTTTACAAATAGAAACGGTTTTATTGAAACCACAGGATACGTGGAGCGTATGCGTGTCCAGCCAGGTGGGGTGTGCCCTGCATTGTTCTTTTTGTTCCACGGGGAAAATGGGCCTTAAACGTGATTTAACACAGGAAGAAATTACAGATCAGGTGCTTTTTTGGTTTCAGTATCTTCATAAAGAAAAGTTGGGAGAACGTATTTCCAGTGTTGTATTTATGGGAATGGGGGAGCCTCTTTTAAATTATTTGAACGTTGTAAAAGCTGCCCGGGAACTTTCCAGCGAAAATCATTTAAATATTGGCGCGCGGCATATTTCTGTATCCACTTCAGGTATTGCGGATAAATTGCATAAATTGGCGGTGGACTTGCCACAAGCAAATCTAGCAATTTCTTTGCACAATGCAGACAACAAAGAGCGTTCTAAAATGATGCCCGTGAATCGCAAATTTGACTTGGATGACTTAAAAAAAGCATTGGAAGAATATATTGCGATGACGGGGCGGCAAGTGTTTTTAGAATATTCCGTATTAGAGAATATCAACAGTCGACCGGAGCATATACGCAAACTGGCAGATTGGATTTATAGCATTAAAGATAATTATCTGTTGCACGTGAATTTGATTGCGTGCAATTTGGGCCGCGGTGAAAAAACGGATGAACGCCTTGTTCGTGATTTTGCGGCAGGCCTTAAAGCGATGGGTATTGGTGTGACAATCCGCAAAAGTATGGGCAACGATATTTTGGCCGCGTGCGGGCAGTTGGCTACCCAAAAACGATAGGAGAGTGTATGAAAAAGGGATTGGTTTTAGCGGTATTGGTGGCGTTAGTTGGCTGTGCCAGTATGGATACGGGGGCTCTAGATTGGATTCCGATAGGACCGGAATTTTCTCCCACTAAGCCGCAAAATATTGAAGTAATTGCCAGTGCTAATGAAATTACGCGCGCTTATGGGAATATAGGACTTTTGCGTATTCGAAATATTAAACCGGATCATGAAAGTTTAAAAATGGGCGTGGAAAAAGGTAAAAAATTTGCTGCCTCAAAAGGAGCTGATGCTATTTTGCTTGGCCAATATAATAGCGCCTCCGATGGCGCGTCTGATCCGCGCGTTACATTAATCATTTATTCCATCAAATATTTGGATACCGTAAATGAGAAAGACATTAAAGCACTTGAAGATTTCAAGGTTTTGGGTATTTTAAATGACCGCGCAGAAGATTAATATTGCAAAACCGTTTTCCGTTCAAAGACAATCCAAACCGCATAAAAAAGCAATTGTGCTTTTTTCGGGGGGATTGGATTCCACCACTTGCTTATATTGGGCGCTTGATCAGGGATACACCTGTGAAACGTTGACGGTAACGTATGGGCAACGCCACGCGCGTGAAATACAATCGGCGCAAAAAATTGCGGACAAATTGGGTATCAAAACGCATTTTATCGATATCAATTTGCCCTGGCTGGCTAGTTGTTCTTTAGTGAATAAAAACCAAAAGCTTCCCACCCATTCCTTGGCAGAGATAGAAAAACACGACATTCCATCTACATATGTGCCGGGACGGAACCTATTGTTCTTGTCTATGGCGGGCTCTTTGTTAGATGCGGTGGACGCAGATGCAATTATTGCCGGGCCAAATGCGGTAGATTTTTCGGGATATCCTGATTGTACGCCCCAATTTTACCAAGCTGCTGCAGATGCACTCAACCGGGGCACCAAAAAAGGGGTAACGCAAGGTGTGGAAGTGTTGGCCCCGCTGATGTATTTGTCTAAAACCGATATTGTGCGCCTAGCAGCAAAATTGAAGGTGCCTTTCGAACTTACCTGGAGTTGCTATGCCGGTGGAGAAAAGCCTTGCGGAGTATGTGATTCCTGTAAGTTGCGCGCTAAAGGCTTTGCCGAGGCCGGCGTGCATGATACGTCTTTAGATTAGGAGATTTTATGAAAAAAATACTTGTTCTATTTATCTTGGCGGGATTATTGATTCCGGTGGCTTTCGCTAAACAGACGCCGCAATCCGGTTCAAAACCTGCTGTGGTCTCGGCTGAAAAATCGGTTTTTCAGGCACGGCGTAAGCAAATCAAAGAACTAATTAAAAAATACAAAAAGGCCTCTGCCTCTGAGAAACCTGCTATCAAAGCCGAACTGGAAAGTGTGGTCAGTCAGCACGTGGATGCACAACTGGAATATATGAAACAGCGTATTTCTGCCGAGCGCGCCAATTTGGATAATTGGGAAAAGAAAATCCAGGAAGATGAAAAGAATTTAACAGCTGTTAAAGCTAAACGCGTGGAAGATTTGCTTTCCGGTGCGGCGCAGCAAAAACAAAAGGCCGCAAAAAAAGCATGGAAAAAACAAATGCGAGATGTGAAAAAGTAGATATGTCAAACGTTTGCATTATGAAATTTGGCGGCAATACGCTAGCCAACAAGCAAAAGTTATTAATGGCGGCTCAGCTTATTAAATCCCGCTGGGATAAAGGCCTTGCGCCGGTGGTAGTGGCTTCGGCAAATGGAAATTTAACGGACGTGTTACTCGATCATGCTTTTAGCATAGCCAGTAATCCTGATAAGCGCGAGTTAGATATGCTCATTACCACGGGTGAACGGGTAAGTGTCGCATTACTGTCCATCGCCTTGCGAGCATTGGGGGTTCCTTCTGTATCCTTGACGGGTTCTCAAATTGGGCTTGTAACCACGGCCACACACAACGGTGCCGATATTTTAACTTTGAAGGGAAATCGCTTAGCTCAAGAAATTGAAACAGGGCATGTGCCAATTGTGGCCGGTTTTCAGGGAATCGGCGAGAATAAAGAAATTACTACGTTAAAGCGGGGAGGATCGGATCTATCTGCCGTATTCTTGGCCCATAAATTAGGAGCTGACCACGTTGAGATGATTAAAGATGTGGATGGCGTGTATTCTGACGATCCGAACAAAAACCAAAAGGCACAACGCTACGAAGTTCTTGATTTTGACGAAATGTATAAACTGGCTCTTAACGGCGCAAGTGTACTCCACCCGGATGCAGTACGCTTGGCCAAAGAAAAGGGCGTTGAAATCCGTATTGTGTATTATCAGACGGGACAAACGGGGACGGTGATTAAATGAAATTAGAGTTTAAGTTTAGTCTAATCAATTTGATTGCATTTTTTGTTTTGGGCGGTTTGTTTTATTGGTTGTGTCCTCTGCCAGCTTCCACGCTGTGGCGTGCGGTTGTATGCGGAATAGTAGCTTTGGTGCTTTTTGGCATATGTTTTGTAGTGGTAAGCCACCGTTCTATTATTCGACCTGCCCCGACAAAAAACAAGTCATAAATAAAATTAACATCAGGGAAAAAATGAAGCGTTCTCCATTATTGTGGTACTTGCCCATTATTCCAGTCCATATTCAACCGGGTGGTAAGCGTGCGGGATGGGCTTCTTTCGCAGGGATGCAAGGGTTGGCCTTTGCGCTGGCTTTGCTGATTGTGGTTGCTCTTTTCTGGTTTGCCAAATTTTATACGCACCATCCGACTCTGGGCAAGGTAATTATTGGCGTACTGGTTGTGTGGGGAATCCTTTTGCTTATCCAGTGGATTTGTTCTTTTGGCAACGACCCACTATTGCGCAAAGAACCCTATCGCAGAATCTATTTGGATGAAGAGAATATGAAGTTTAATCCCATGAACGAGCAAAATCCCACTCCCAAAGAGAAAAATGGATCCTTATCGGAGGAAAAGAATGAATATAAATAGCATTCTATTGATGCTAATTCTAGCAGCCATACCGGTATGGATAATTTGGTACGTGTTCTCCATCGGGGAGCGCCTTCTAGGTGAGATGCTGGTTCTAATTACAGTGAT
>JBGUMP010000047.1:0-5790 GCA_045116875.1 Elusimicrobiaceae bacterium
CAAGCACACGCGAGTCGACCTTAGGCGGCGGATTAAAGCAACCCTTCGCCACGTTACATATTAAGCTGATTCGTGACCGCAATTGACTTAACACAGAAAGAGCGCCATAGCCCTTTTCGCCGGGTTTTGCTGTAATTTTCTGTGCTTGTTCTTTTTGAAACATAAAAACAGCCGTCTTAAAATAAGGCCAACCAAGTACCTTATCTAAAATTTGTGCCGCATCTATGTAGGGTAAATTGCTTACAAACTGGGTAGGCACTGCGGGAAGTTCCTCTAAACTAAACTCTAAAAAATTTTTTTGTATAACAGTTATTTGCGCAGTAGCAGGCAAATGTTTTTGTAAGAATAGGACCATCTGCGGGTCAATTTCAATTACGGCAAAATGCGTATGTCCCCTTTTGATAAATTCTTGCGTCAGCGCCCCCTGCCCGGGGCCGATTTCTATTAAATTATCGGCACGCAACACTTCGGCAGCATCCACGATTTGCGTAATAACGCGCGAAGAAATCAAAAAGTGCTGCCCATATTTTTGAATACTACGTCCGCTCATTTTTCATCCGCCAAAATTTTAAGGTTCTTGCTTGCCACTTTGTTACTCGGATCTAATTCCAAGGCGCGTTTATAGTACAAGTTCGCTTGCTCATCTTGCGCGTTAATAATGGCAGCGGTACCTAACCCCAGTTGAGCCAGCGGATCTGTCGGGTACGTATCGGCCGCATGAGCAAAATTACGACTAGCCCCACTCCCGTCTCCGCGGGCCAAATTGGCCAACCCTTTAAGCAAATCACACGTATTATCTGTTGGGCACGCCTTATATTCTTGCAAATCTTCTACCGCTTCTTCTACAAAAAGTAGCCAGGTACGCCCCATGACCCAAAGCCCCATGTCATTCCCCACGATACGTGGGTCATACACGGCTTTGGGAGTAGTGGTACGGTTTTGTGTTAAGGCAGAAGGCGAATTGTAATCCAACGTACGGCCCTGTAAAGACAGATTCACATTGCATTTATCGTCCGCCTGTGCGACGGCTTGATACAGTCCGTCGATTAAATTATCAATTTGTGTTTGGCGCTCTTCTTCTGTGGAACCCGGCAAGGTAAACATCCGCTTGAATGTTTGCGCTTGAGGCGTTGAAGAAGTTCCCCCCAATGCACTATCCCCCCGCAAATGTTCATAGGCCTGTTCAAAAGTAGTACTTCGCTTGCCGGACTGCTTGGGGGCCGCAGCAACAGGTTCAAACTCTAACGCAACTTCTATATTAATTGCTTTAGCTGCGGGAACACGCTGTAAATTTTCCTTAAATGCCTGAATCTGTTTTTCAAATGCATGAGCGGTTTTACCACTGGCCCGGTAGACCGCATTTAACGCAAGACCATCATTTTTGAAACGGGTAATGGCAAATGCTTGCTCAATGACCTGACGGGCCTGTTGCACTTGCCCCTGTTGCACAAGCAAAAACCCATAACGGAGCCGTGCCACAAAGTCACCCGGTTTGGTTTTGACAGCTTTTTTGTAATACTTGAGTGCTTCTTGCGGGCGGTTTAGCTTTTCATACAAAGCGCCCAAGCTAAGCATGGCATCTTCGTAATTGGAAAAATAATGCAACGCTTTTTTAAACGATTCTTCCGCCAATACATCACGCCCCAAGGATTCATACAGCGTGCCCAATTGATAGTGATATAAGGGCTCGCGCGGGGCCAGATCGGAGGCTATGCGGAAATGCTCAAGTGCCTTATCCCAGTTACGTTGAACGGCATATGTGGAACCCAAATTCATATGAGTATCGGCCTTATTAGGGTCCAACTGGTTTGCTTTTAAAAAATAATCTTGAGCTTGCACAACATTACCCTTCCAACCGGCGGCGATTCCTAAAAGCTGGTAAGCCATTGCATTTTTAGGGTCTAGGTGCAATGCTTCATTATATTCGCTAATAGCATCATCTACCTTGCCGGACCAATACAAGGAAGCCCCCAGCAGAAGATACGGCAACGGATCTTTGGAGTTTTTGATTACAGCACGAGCAAAGCTGTTGGAAGCGGCTTGATAATTAGCCGCAGACATTTCACCCATGCCACGGCGCATGTCCGTAAATGATTGTTCCTCCATAATGCGGTCCCACACCGTTTTGGAGTAATCGGTCTTAATTTCCGGCTTACGGAACGAAAACGGAAACGCCGCATAGACGGGGAGAGTCCCTGCTACTATACAAAACGATACTAAAAAAAGAGAAAAACGCCGCATAGGTATATGATAGCAAAAAAGAAGGGGCAAGCTTTGCACTTGCCCCTTTTGTCTAGTAAAACTTCTACTATTTAGTTCCCTTGCCCAACAACGTTTTTGTTACTTCCATATTTCGATCTGGTATTCCCATATTTCTTACCAGGGTCTCCATAAGGTTTATAATCTAACCCTACGGAACAGACAGTTTCTACATAGTTAAGCACATCACGTATTTGCAAGGTAGTATTTGTTCCTGTGTAAGCCACACAAGCCTTGCCCTCCCAAGGCTGGAAGCCGCTTTCTTCGCGCAATAGCCCGGTAATATTTTCAATATACTTCTTGCTCTTAGAATATCCACCCGCGTCTCCTATAGTTGGGAATGATTTTCCACCCACTAAACCAGCCAACGGGAATTTGGCTTTCTTTTGAATGGGATCCAAACTTATTGGATACATTCTCTGCGACTGTCCCCCAGCGGACGGGATCGTATTATAGTTGATATGATGGTATTCTTTGCATCGTTCTCCTTCATCATAATAACAGCTTTCATTTTTCCAGTTCACACGCGGGATACAGCCCACTTCGTTCAACACCATAAAGCGGTAATCGCACTGGCTAGTTGAACCCGTATATTTTTGTGGATAGAACAAGGATTCCATGTGAATATAGGCCAAGAAGGAACCCAATTCATTATGGAACACCGTATTGTTCTCTTTCCATCGACCATCCGTTGGATACGGCGTGGTCATAGGGTGATCAAGTTTCATTTCCTTAGTGTGTTTATCACGGGACATACGGAAGAAGTCACGTCCTAATTCACACACAGCAGATGCGGCAACCGTTTGCGGCATGCCGGGGATAGATTTATTTTTATCTGCCAAGAACAAGGCATCCACAAACTCACCATCGCTTGGATAGATGTTATCGTAGAACTTATCGCTCAACGGTTTTGCACCAGCCGGTAACGCTTTATTATACGCAGCTACAACTTCGCGCACGAATTTGGCAGCAGCTTCAGAGTCCATTACAATGGGGGTCTGTTCTCCGCAGTTATTGCGTTTCCCTTTCACTATATCTGGAATTTTTTCACATTTTGCAAACACGTTCTCACTCGGGTTCACATCATCCCCCGCATTTTCACGACAGTCCGTCTTCCCTTCGTAAGGAACCCACGATAACACAGGCGCCAAGCGGGTATGAGCACCAGATTCTAACGGATAACACTTAGGATCATGTTGCGGATCATAAATGTATCCCTCGCCCATTTGCTCACGACAGCATTCCTCACTGGTTTCCGCTCCTTGCGGACATTTTTCTTGGTCAGGAACTATGCGAATCGGTGGAACCGGTGGAACTGGCCGATCTTGCACACATTGGCTACCTGCAGGTTTAGATACATCCCAGTGATGCGCAATCTCCCCCATCAGTTTATCACAGCATTCCTCACTTTCTTGGGCGTTCGCACATGGTTTATCTTGTGTTTGAGGCGTTACCAAGTCGCCAGACAGGTTAAGCGGACATTCGCGCGTAATCGTTTGTGTGCCGCGTTTGGCCGTCCAGATAATGGTTCCCACCAACCCACCTTCGTCAGTTTTCAATTTCGTTTCCTGACTCGTACGAGTGACAGAGTTATTTTCATAAATCCGGCTCATCGTATAGTTGAACGTAAAGCCATCAGCTGATATTACCGGCTTAATCATCGGCTGAGCAACAGATTTATTATCTCCAGCCAAGTTACGGTATTCCGCAGATACTTGTACTCCAGCAATATTTGGCTTTAAGCTCGGATCATGTTGCCATTGTCCGCCCTTATAGCTAATATTGGTAAAGTGCAACTGCGCCTTAGCCGCATCTTCCGGTCCGCATTCAAATGTCATGTTATCAAAGTAACAGACCTCTCCGCGGATATATTCATCTTGGTCTACACGCCATTTCTTTTTGGAAATATCGTTATCACGCCCGTTATCGCGGTTTGTAACACCGCGGTGCAAGATGTAGGCGTCCTCAAATTCCCAATAGAGCATAGGCAACAGCCCATCGTAAAGTTTGTGTACAGAGCTACCCGTACCGGCTGCCAAATTATGCTTCATGGCTACCGTTTCTACCGATAACAAGTCCAATTCATAAAATGCTTTTTGGGCTTCTTCGTCGGTCACGGTAACATTTTCAGCTAATTCACCCAATGCTTTAAACTGGTCAATAATAAAGTTCTTAAAGACCTCGTAATCGAACGTACCGCTGTGTTGCAGGTAAATTACACAAGAGTGTGGCAGCGATTCTTGGTTTACCTCATATGTATCACGGCGAATTTCTTCCTTCTCGCTGGAACGCTCAATTCGTTTGGTGCTGGTTTGTTTAACTACCGCTTCACCTTTCGCATTCTTTTTGCCAGTTCCCGCACTTACGTATGCAACACCTTGGGAAGTTTCCCCCGTGTGATTAAGCCCACTGCCCCCATGTTTAGTGTCTGCCTGGGCGCACAGCAAGTTCATTCCTTTGGGGAAATGTGCCTTCGGGAATTTGGCTTTCAACGATTCAGGGAAGTAGTTGCGCGCCGTCACAAACGTGTAAAGTTTCCATTTACGCGCTTTACCGGAAGGCACCACTTGGTAACGGTAAGGCATATCTTCACAAAGATTTTCACCTCCCCGCGCATTCTTTAAACCAAAATCCCCAGCCAGATAAGCACCGGCCTTACAAATACCTAAACAGCACAGACGTTGACCAAAGAAACCGGTATTGGCCCCACCACCGGATGCGGCTTTCCAACTCTCTTTACAAATATCTGGATGAGCTTTGGCAAATCCTTTACAGGCCCCTTCTTCAAAGGGGATGTCCGGTGAACCGGAGAATCCTAACCACTTGCTCTTTTTCACACCACAACAAGTGGCTTCTACGGTACTATTGACACCGACAGCCCCCAAAAAGTGATCAGGGTCACCGCCGGAGTCTCCGGTGATTAAACAGTTGGCTAAACCACCCAAAATGTTCATGGCCAGTTTATCCGCCCAGTTAATCCAGTTCCACTTGCGGTTAAAGCGGGCTTCCCACTCTTTTTGCATGCGGGTTTTCATCATATCCCACCACCACGGTTCTCTACCGGGGGCGATATTGATGTTGCGGTCCAATTTGCCGTTACCGCCAAAACGTCCGTCAGCAGTCAAATCCATACCGCCAACGCGCGTCGGATCAACCGGTTTTACATAAGAATCGCGCAACGCGTCGATAGCGTTGGCTTTACCCATGTTATCCAACCCTTTGCGGGCGGCCGCTGCGGCCCCATGTCCAAAAGACGAACGAGCCGGGCCACCAGCACGCAACGGTTGCAAAGAAACAGGTTTAGGCGCTTCACGCGGGGTGTTCGGTTTTACCTTTTTAGCAGCATCTTTTAAACTGCCTCCCCAATTGCGGATGCCCAAGGAGCTTCCACCTCCGCGGCGCATGGTAGCGGGGCTTAAAGAGCCAATTTGCGTACGGCGGAAAGCCGCACGGGTACCCGCACGAGCACGGCGTTTATAAATATTGGTAATATTTTCTTCTTCATCAATATTGGTGGAAGCGGCACGGCGG
>JBGUMP010000048.1:0-49496 GCA_045116875.1 Elusimicrobiaceae bacterium
CATAACCTATACAATTAAGGAAGATTGTTCGGGATATGTTGAACATAAAAATTGCACTAAAGAGGAAGAAAAGGTCTGCGAAGAAGGAGAGGAGCAAATTACTAAATCAGCGTGTGGTAAGAAAAGCGGCAAACGTTGCGTGAGTAATGAGTGGGTTTCCTTTACGGATAAAGATACCGAATTAACGGCGAGTGAAATAGCGAATTGTACTTGTGAAACAAAGCCGCAAGACGAAACAAAAGATTGTGAAAATGGAGACGGAACGCAAACCCGTTCTTATGTGTGTAATTCAAGTACCGGTAAATATGAAGCCGGAGAATGGACCGGAGAGTGTTCCTCTAAAACCCAATATGTATGGCAGGCAGGACTAGAGCCAAGCTCGGGGTGCACAACTGTCCAAGTTTCTGATGAAGCCTCAAGTTATAAATGGGGGCATTGGTACGGAGGGCAAACGTGTAATGAGTCTTTCATAAAACCGTTGTGGGAGGCATGGAACTCGGAAAATGGTCCTAAGCCCGATTGTCCCTCGTGGGCGGCTGACGGCGTGGTAGTGCCAGAAAATTATAGTGGACCTTCTATGTGTGATTATAGCGAAGCGACTTATGTCGCGTGTCGTCTCATATCTGCCGATGACCTTCCCCTTGGCGACGGCTCAAAAAAGTTTTATCCTGGTGGGTGTTATCGAAGACATGTTCTCCGCATGGTTGAAGCTGGAAGTGCCAGCGGGACCGGCAGCGGCCGTAGCGGCCGTAGCGGAGGTGCTGGTAACAGAGGTGGAGACAATTAGAGAAAAGGATAATCGAATTTGATGGAAACGGAATAACTTTTTTCAAATAAATTCCCCGGGGTTGCACTCGGGGGATTTTTTTCCGAAACGCGCTTGTTTTTGCTATACTGATTTTATAAACCAATAGTGAAGTCTTTATGAGTGAAGTAATTTTAACTGATGCAAATTTTGAACAGGAAGTCCTCAACGCCAAAGAGCCGGTGTTGGTGGACTTTTGGGCTACCTGGTGCGCCCCGTAGTGCCTTTGTGCGGGGTCTCATAAATTACAGGTTTCAGGATCTTCAACGATTATTACGGTTGTAGTCGTTTTCAAAACAGCAACAACTTACATGGAAGATTCCCAATCAAGTTTGGGATGACACTTATTTATAAAAATTTACAATTCCTTCATACAACGCTTTTACAAACGGCGTACGCCCTTCCTTGGTCTTGGCCATTTCTTCTTGTTGCGGAATCATTAAGAAAGCATTTTCTACTAAAATGCTGGGGTAGTCCGACATGCGAGGGATAAATAATACATCGTTGGCAATAAGCCCGTTATCTGCCAGGGGAACGTATTGTCCAAACGCTTTGTACACGCTTTGTGCCAATGCAAAACTGTGGGGGTAAGTGTAATAAATGCTAAATCCACGCGGGTGGGCTAGCGGATTTTGTGTTTCGGACAGGGCATTAAAATGTAAGCTGACAAAAATGTGCGCTTGTTTGTCCCGGGCAAAATCGTAGCGGTTTTGTAAGGACATTTTATTATTTCCGCGGCGGGTTAATAATACAGTCGCTCCGGCTTTTTCCAACAAGGGTTTTAGCTCTTGGGCAATTGCCAGGGCGCCTTCGTACTCTAAATATCCAGTGGGGCCCACGGCTCCGTCGTAGGGAGGGGTGCGTTTGGGATTGTGCCCGGCATCCAGTACAATGCGTGCGCCCGCTAACGGTTTGTTGTGCTTGGTTTTGCGTGCGGGTTCGTGCATTAAATCCAGGACCAATTGATTTCCATCATACCGGTACGAGTGTCCCCACAGCTTTGCCTCTTGGCGTAGCGCAATACGGAAGGACACGGCATTTTCATCCAATTCGGCCCATTGAATGTTAGACACAAGCGGGCTGGTATCATCCAAACTGAAGTTCTGTTCAAACGAGTCAATATAATAAAACGTTACTTCCACATTGTCTTTGTATTCATGAATTTGAATGGGAACGGGCCGGTCTAACGTAAAAATAAAGCGGGTACGCTCGTCGGACGTATCCGTGCGGATAAATGATAGAGCATTGGGGGTTGGTTCAAAGGATTCCAATGGGGTCAGGTGCCTGTTTTCCAGCCAGGCGGTTTGGTCTTTGGTGAGCCACAGGCGGGATTGATCCGCCATAGAACCATTGATTTTTACAATACCAAATGCGCGGTAATCGGGGTATAAGTTCCCGGTGGCTGTGGGGCGCTTGCGTAATTTAACGCCGGGCAAATTGACTTGGGCGTAGGTAAAGGGTTGCTCTTGATTCCGAATAGTAATTTTGGCCGGGGCGGTTAGCTTGGTCTTGCTGTTTTCGGGTCCGTTTTTCATTTTGTAAATTACTTTACTGGTTTTGGGCTTTTGTTCGGGAGCAATTTGAACAGACCCGCGGTAAGTGCCCGGATTTGCCGAATCCTCCGTCAAAAGTATTTCTTTGTTATTTTTGAATGAGGGTACTTGGGCGGTTACCACAGCTTGCGGGGTTCCGCGCACAAAAAAATTGATTGTATCTCCGGGGACGAGTTCCACCGGGCGTTGCGGGAAGGCCTGCTCTTCGTCAAAAGAGGCTTCTTTCGATAAATCCTTAATATCAATCCCCGGTATTTTTACATGCCGCACCGCCTGGGCCGTGATTTGATCGTTTTTAGCCGTTAAAACAAATTCAAAATCGCCGGTTTCAACGGGAACAAACGCCACAAAGGCGCCGTTGTCGTGCAGCGGAACTTCTTGTCCGTTGATATCCAGCGTAGCGGGAAGAGGCAAATTGACTTGGCCAAAAATAAAAATGTTGGATGTTCCGCTGGGTAGAGAAAGGTTTTCATAGGGGTATTGAACCGTAATGGGAGCGTGTTGGGTTGCTTTTTCTTTGGCTTGTGCGGGTAAATAGGGCGCCACCGGCAGCGAAGTTGTCTCCTCGGCGCATAACGGCAAAAAAACTAACAAAAGGGAAAATACTAAAAAAAGAGTTCTTTTCATACGTATAAAATGATATCATAATTTTATGGTCAAATGCGACGATGTTTTGCACTTTTGGAATACGTATCTGGACAGTGCCTCCATTCCTGATGCCAGCCACAACGGTTTGCAAGTAGAAGGGGCAGACACAGTGCGTAAAATTGTGTTTGGCGTTTCGGCCTCGTTGGAATTATTTAAGCGGGCTAAAACGGCCGGGGCAGATTTAATTTGCGTGCATCACGGATTGTTGTGGGGGCATGAGCAAGCGCTTACCGGTATGTTTGGCGAGCGGGTGCGCTTTTTGATGCAACACAACATAGGGTTGGCCGCATATCACTTGCCGTTAGATAAGCATGCCAAAATAGGCCATAACGCTTGTTTGATAAAATCATTGCATGCTACGGCCGTAAAACCGTTTGCTGCTTATCACGATGTAACTATTGGGTATGAGGGACAGTTGCGAAATGTTTCCTTAAAACAAGTTGCACGGACCTTGGAACAATTTTGCCATACTAAGGCCCAAGTTTTGGCATTTGGCCCCGATAAAATAAAACGTGTAGGGGTGGTGAGCGGCGGAGCATACAGCATGTTGCCGCAAGCGATTGACCGCCATCTGGATCTATATGTAACCGGGATCTTGGACGAACCTGCCTACGAGTGGTGCCGCGAAGGCAAGATTAATTGTATTGCACTGGGGCACTATCATTCCGAAAAATGCGGCATAGAAGCCCTGATGAAATTAACTGCAAAACAGTTTCACGTGGAAACACAATTTATAGATATTGATAACCCATTGTAGAGAGGAAGAAAACATGGAAAAAGCCTTATTTAAAAAGATTGATACGTATAAATCAACCGTTATTGATTTGCAAACTCATATGATTGCCTGCCCGGCCGTGTCCCCGCATGAGGGGGGAGAGGGGGAACATGCCAAAGCCGCGTATCTGCTGGGCGTATTGAAATCTATGAAATTTGACGAAGTCTCCCTGATCAAGGTAAAAGATGCCAAAGCCAAGGACGGTTATCGCCCTAATATAGTGGCTAAATATTACGGCCAAAATAAAAATAAAACTTTGTGGATTATGGCCCATATGGATGTAGTTCCTCCCGGTGACTTAAGCTTGTGGAAAACCGATCCGTTTAAGGCCGTTGTCAAAGGAGATAAAATTTACGGGCGCGGATCGGAAGATAACCAACAAGGGTTGGTATCTGGAATTTTAGCGGTAAAAGCCATGATGGAATTAGGAATTCGCCCTCCGTGTAACTATGCGTTACTGCTTAACGCGGATGAAGAAATCGGTAGCCAATATGGTATTGTGGAAGTTTTGAAAAAGCACCGCAAAATTTTTGGCAAACAAGACGCCTTTTTGGTGCCGGATGGGGGAAACCCGCAAGGAACGATGGTGGAAGTGGCCGAAAAGAACATGTTGTGGCTCCAGTTTACCGTACTGGGCCAACAAACGCATGCTTCCACGCCGCATAGCGGTAATAATGCACATCGTGCTTCTGCTTACTTAGTAGTTAAATTAGACGATTTGCATAAAAAATTTAATAAGAAAAATGCCCTATTTGCTCCGGAATCGGCCAGCACATTCGAGCCGACTAAAAAGACAGCAAACGTCCCTAATATAAATACCATTCCGGGCAGTGATGTGTTCTGCTTGGATTGCCGTATTTTGCCTTGCTATAAAAATGAAGACGTGTTAAAAGAAGTACATAAAATTATGGCCGGGATTGAAAAACAATTCAAAGTAAAGGTAAAATTGGATGTGTTACAACGGCATGCCTCATTGCCGACGGATAAAAATGCAGAAATTGTAAAATTAACCACGGCCGCGGCCAAGGCAATTTATAAGAATAATCCGCGCCCCATGGGCGTTGGTGGCGGAACGGTGGGTGCGTACCTACGCAATGAAGGATACCCGACGGTTGTATTCTCTAAATTGGATGATTTAGCCCATCAGCCCAACGAATATAGCAGTATCAAAAACACATTGGGGGATGCCAAAGTATTTGCACATATTTGCATGCACTTTAAATAGGGGAGCTTATGAAAAGAGGTTTTACAATTACAGAAATTATAGTAGTTGTAGTGGTGTTAGCGGTTTTGGTGGGTTTTACCGTGCCAAAATTTATGTCACTTCTGCACAAGGCCCAGGAAGGCAGTGCAAAACATAAGTTGGTCCAGGTGCGCAGTGCTATTGCCGCGTATTACGGGGAACATCAGGGAACGTATCCCACGGATGACTTGTCTAGTTTGGTTCCTGCTTATATTGAAAAAATCCCTACCGTTCAGGTGCCGGGTTATGCGCCGTCTTCCCACGTATCCACCGGAACATATGAAGAATGCTTTACCAAAACGGGTGGCTGGGCGTATGTCAGCAACCCGGAAGATCCGCGATTTGGCGATTTTTTTGTCAATGTAGATGATTTGGATAGCTACGGGAAACACTGGGCGTCTCTGTAATTATGGATACATTTATTTTGATAGTGGCTGGTGTTTTCGGTTTAATTTTAGGCAGTTTCTTCAACGTGTGCATTTACCGCATTCCGCAAGGTAAATCTATTGTGTGGCCGGGTTCGTTTTGTCCTAAATGCAGCACGCCCATTCACTGGTATGATAATATTCCGGTGTTGAGTTATATTTTCTTGCTCGGTAAATGCCGTAAGTGTAAAGCTCCTATTTCGTTACAATATCCTCTGGTGGAATTGCTAACCGGGTTGTTGACCGTGCTGTTTGTATGGCACAATGGCCTTACAATATGGACGTTTGTACTGCTGGTGGCAGTCTATTTCTTAATCATTTTATCTGTCATTGACCTGGAGCTTATGATTATTCCGGATCGGTTTTCTTTGGGATTAATTGTGCTGGGGGTGGCTTTTGCGTGGTGCAACCCGAACTTTGCCGGAGTGTGGTGGCAAAAAGAGCTAGCTTCGCTCTTGGGCGCGGCTGTGGGATTGTTTGGCGTATTAGCCATTGCGATGATTGGTACATGGATTTTTAAGAAAGAAGCCATGGGCGGCGGTGACGTGAAATTGATGGCTGGTATTGGGGCTTTTATTGGCTGGCAAGGGGTTATTACTACTGTAATTATGGGCTCATTCTTTGGCCTTGTTTATGCGTTGTACGTCATGATTCGCTACGGTAAAAAGGGTGGCGATGCCATCCCCTTTGGGCCATTTTTAAGTTTGGGTGCGTTGGTTAACTTCTTCTATTTAATCACGCCAGCCATGCTGGTAATTGAATTATAAAGCAATTAGTTTGACAATAAAAAACCCCCGGATATACCGGGGGTTTTTTACTTGAATTCTTTTATCTAAAGTTTGAAGTTCCCAACTTTTGTTGCAAGTAGGTTTTCAAACCGCCTTGGTCGCCTGAATGGGATAGGGCCATTTCGTAGCTGATTTTCTTTTCCATATACAATTGGCCAAGCGCTTCGTTCATAGTACGCATACCGATGCTGGCATTGGTTTGCATGGTGGAAAGGATCTGCTCGGCTTTTCCGTCGCGGATTAAGCTACGCACGGCAGAGTTGGCAATTAATACCTCGCACGCCATGGCACGCCCACCGTTTAAGGCAGGGATTAACTGCTGAGATAAAATAGCTTCCAATACAAAGGACAACTGCGTGCGGATTTGTGGTTGTTGGTTGGGCGGGAATACGTCAATAATACGGTTGATGGACTGCACGGCATCGTTTGTGTGTAGCGTGGCAAATACCAAGTGCCCGGTTTCTGCCAAGGTTAGGCAGGCTTCCATAGTTTCTCTGTCGCGCAACTCCCCTACCAGAATGATATCCGGGTCCTGACGTAAGAAGTGTTTTAAGGCCGCGGCAAAGGAGTGTGTGTCCGAGCCAACTTCGCGCTGGTTTACAATACTGCGTTTGTGCGGGTGAACGAATTCGATAGGATCCTCTACCGTCATAATATGGTTGCTTTCGTTCATATTGAGGTAGTTAATCATGCTGGCTAAAGAGGTAGATTTACCGGAACCGGTAGCCCCTGTTACAAGCACCAACCCTTTGTTTAATTTCATGATATTATAGACGATTTGGGGTAAGTTTAATTCTTCAAAAGTTTGAAATTCGTTTGGAATAGAACGCAAGGCAGCAGCAATGCATCCTTTTTCTTTGTAGATATTTACACGCAAACGCCCTAATGATTTAAGCCCGAAGGAAAAGTCCAACTCTAAATCTTCTTCAAAGCGTTGGCGTTGTTCATCCGTCATGATGGAATAAATAAGCGTTTGGGCGCTTTCTTTTGTGAGTGCTTCAAATTGCGTGGCGTATAATTTCCCTTGAATACGCAACACCGGCGGAACCCCTACCGCCAAGTGAATATCAGACGCGTTTTTTGATTTCATCAGTGTAAACAAGTCATCCATTAATATCATAATTCGTCCTTTTAAAACTAAATTTTTCCTACTAAATCGAGCGTAATGTTGTTAAGTGCACCGGTCAACTTGCCGGATGCCACATCAACCTGGAACACATATATGATAGGTTCTTTTCGCGTTTTGGTCAATTGATATTTTACAATATATGTATTTTTATGGAGCGGTTCTACTCCCCAGGTTCCGGTATATCCTTGGGATAATTGGGTTTGGTAAATTTTATTCAAATAGTTAATTACGCTACCCCGGTTACCGGACAAAGCGTAGTTTTGTACAATACCCAGCGCTTTTTGACCTTGGTCCGCTCCCGGGGAAAGTGCAATTGGCGGCGCCGGTACGGGAGTAACCGGTTTGCTATCTAAAAGTTCTTGCTGAACAGCTTGCGTTGAAACCGCGGATGGTGGAAGTGCAACGCGCTCTTGGCGGGGTTTGAATTGTGTTATGCAAAAAAGGGCAATCATGATGGCTAGGGCGGCTAACAACATGACTAAAATTTTACGTTGCGTCTTATATTGTTTTTTGAGATGAGAGTTCTGAGTCCGATTCAAAAAATCTTTCATTTCTTTGGTTTGTTTAAGCCGCGCCCGCACACTGTTAACTTCCACTTTTTCGGCACGTAATAAGGCCGGGTCCGGGATGATTTGCGGGGATTCTTCCGGTGTGGAATCCGTAGGGATAATCTCTTCCGGTTGGTTTGTAAAATCTGTGGTTTGTACTAATTTTTGCTGAGTCTGCATAGCCGCTGGTAATTCTTCTTGCGGCCGTTGGTCCAAAGGGGTCAGCTCTTGGGCTGCAGTATCTGCTGTAGCGGCCGGTTCTTCCGGGGCCAGAGTTGGCAAAGTGGCCGATGGAAGTGTAGGCATTTTTTGTGGTTTTTCGCCAAAAACTTCCGTTACGGTAGCCACGTGATGGGTGGATTCTAAAGGATCCGGGGCAGGTTCGGATAAATTTGTGTTTTCCAGTCGTTCTCGACGGGTAGAAGAAGTCTTAGCCAGTTGTTTTTCTAATGCGTGGGCCAAATCCACGTCGGAATTATCGTTGGGATCCGGCATGCCCAGGATGTTTCCTAAATCTCCCCCCTGAATGTTGTTAAAGTAATCTTCAATGGGCCCCGGGCGGGACGGTTTTTTAGGAATTTCCAAGTCGGGGCCGTCTGTAGGCGTTTCATCAAAAGATAATGGCGAACGCTCTTTTAAAAGCGAGTCCATTTCCTCTTCAATGGCGGCGGAATTATCGGTGTTTGGGGCTGTGTTTTGGGCCAGCAATGCTTTTACGTCGGCAAACATAACTGCCGGCTGCCAATGGTCCCCGTCATCACTAAAATGTTCGGGACAGATTAAGCTGGTGGCGCTAAAGGTCCTATTGGCTACTAAATCACTTGCCGTGAAGGGACCGATAACGTCATTTCCGTCAAAAAACCAATATTTCATTCAAACCCTTTTGAAAAAAGATTACTTACAGTACTTAGTAGCTTGTTGTAAGCGGCGAAGCACTGTTTCTTTCCCCATACATTCTAACATTTTAAATAATGTGGGCCCATGGGTGCGGCCGGATACAGCTACACGAATCGGGTGAAAAATCTGCCCGGCTTTATAGCCGTTTTCTTTGGCATAAGTCCGTGCAGCGGCTTCCAAATTTGCGTCCGTAAACTGCGTAATATCGCCGTATACTTTAATCATCCCTTCTAACACGGCTTTGGCCTCGGGCTTAGCAAATACTTTTTCAATGGCCTCGGCTTCAATAACAGGTTCTTCAAAGAAGAAACGGATCAAATCCGGGATTTCCGTTAATAACTTATATTTTTCCTGTTCCAGCCCAATAATAGCTTCTAAGCGTGCACGATCCACGCCCGCAATGTTGATGCCGGCTTTTTCAATAAACGGCAAAGCCAAGTCGGTCAAGCGGGCAATCGGCGTTTGGCGGATATATTCCCCGTTCATCCAGTTTAACTTTTCGGGGTCCATTACAGCCGGGCTGGGTTGACAACCGGAAATATCAAATTTTTCTTCTAATTCGCCGGGTGCAAAAATTTGCTGGGAATCGCTGGTGGCCCAACCCAACAAAGCCAAGTAATTTTTCAATGCTTCGGGCAAATATCCCATGTTGCGAAATTCCACTACGTTCGTGGCACCGTGACGTTTTGACAATTTTTTTCCGTCGGGGCCGTGAATCATAGACAAGTGGGCAAAAATCGGTTCTTTCCAACCTAATGCACGGTAAATTTGAATTTGAGCCGGCGTGTTGGAAATGTGGTCGTCCCCGCGGATGACGTGGGTCATGCGCATTAAGTGGTCATCCACTACCACGGCAAAATTGTAGGTGGGGTAACCGCTGGTTTTTTGAATTACCAAGTCATACAAATCTTTGCTGGCAAATTTTACATGCCCGCGGATGAGGTCATCCCATTCCACGTCCCCTTCGGTAGGCATGCGGAAACGAATAACATACTTGCGGCCTTGTGCTTCTAATGCGGCTTGTTCTTCTTTGGTTAAATGGGCGCACTTGCCGGAATATTTCGGCGGGCGGTGTTCAGCCAAGCATTTTTGGCGGTTGGCTTCCAATTCTTCTTCCGTGCAATAGCATTTATAGGCTTTTCCTTCGGCCATCAGTTGGTCGATATATTTTTTATAAATGCCTTGGTCGGCGCGGATAGCTTGATAATAGGGGGCGTCGGGGCCTTTATTTGTGCCGTCCGGCATGGGGCCTTCGTCCCAATTTAAATTCATCCATTGCATCCCCTCAAAAATAGCATCAGTGGAAGCTTGTGTGGAGCGCTCTTCGTCGGTGTCTTCAATGCGCAAAAGAAACGTTCCTTTGTTTTTCTTTGCAAATAAATAGTTAAATAATGCGGTACGAACGCCGCCGATATGTAAAAATCCCGTTGGGGAGGGTGCAAAACGAACACGTACTGTCATAAGTCAATCTTCCTTGTAAAATAGAGATACTATATTATACCTTTTTTACGGGGACACTGCTTTGTTTTGCCAGCTGAGGGCGCGTGTTTTGCAACCCAGGCAGTAAATTTTTTACAATGTAAATATGAGCGTTTTCTACATCATTTTTAGTGTTGTATTATTTTTAATGCAGCTGACAGTTGCTGCTTGGCTGATGAAGTGCTTTCCCGCAATAGGATGGAAGGCCCCCCTTATCGTTGTGTCCTTGTTATCCGGCATGGTTTGCTTAGGTATGACGTATACCTATACCCACCACAACGGCTTGTTGGCAAGTGCGCTTTATTACGCCGCTTATACGTGGTTTGGCTTGGCGTTTTTGGCTTTTGTGGTATGTGCAATTTTTGCAGGCATTTGCTGGGTATTGGGGTGGTTCCATATCAGTGCCTATTGGATGGGCGTGGCAAGTTTAGTGACGGTGCTTGTGGTGTGGACAATGGCGTTTTGGGGCGGGTTTTCTTCCCCCAAAGTAAAACATATTGCCGTGCAAATCCCGGGGGCTCCCCGTATGAAACTGGCCCTGTTGGCCGATACCCATTTGGGAATGGGGGTATCCCTCAATCGTTTTGATAAAGTGTTGCAAAAAATCGAAGTCGAAAAACCCGATGCCTTGCTGGTGCTGGGGGATATTTTTGAGTATGGTCCCCATCGCGAAAAATATGCGGCCCGGTTGAAACAAACACAAACCCCGCAAGGGACGTATGGGGTGTTGGGAAACCATGAATATTATGTAGGATACGGGGATAGCAAAGAATTTTTCCGAGAGGCGGGCGTGCTGCTTTTGGAAAATGATACCGCCGTTATGCCTAACGGAGTGCAAGTAGCAGGGCTCAAAGATATTAAAACGGCCTATGTAACTGCGAAAGAGGTGGCATCCGTCTTACAGCGGTTGGACCCTCAAAAACCCACCATACTGCTTAGCCATACGCCTGCGTTGGCCGAAACGGCGGCCGCCCATGGGGCAGATTTAATGCTTAGCGGTCACACACACAACGGGCAGTTGTGGCCTTTTACTTATCTGGTTAAACTATCTTTTCCACGTGTTTACGGTCTGTTTGATGTGGAAGGAATGAAGTTTTATGTTACGTCGGGGGTATTTTATTGGGGAATTCCCTTGCGGTTTTTAGCTCCGGCGGAAATTGCCCTGATTGAGGTAAACCCGCTATGAAAAGATGGGCTGCCGTTTTTGGAGTATTGTTAGCACTGCCGGCTTTTGGCGCGGTGTCGTTTGATGATCTTTCCGAGCAGGAAAAGTTGGGGCAAACGCTAGTGGCCTTTGTGGATGTGGATAGTGCCGAACTTGTTAAGCCCGCTATTGAACAAGGCAAAATCGGTGGAGTACTAATTCAGTGGGGCAATTATTCCGTGCGCGAAACCCGCCGTCTGGTAGCCCGTTTGCAAGGATGGGCCGAAAAAAGCCCTCACAAGATCCCTTTACTTATTGCCGTAGATTACGAAGGCGGAACTGTTTATACGCCCATTACTTTAGGTTTTGAATATTTACCCACCAATATGATGTTAGCCGCCAGCCAAGATGAGGAAAAAGCTGCCACGCTAGCGTATTTGGCCGGGCAACAATTGCGTAGCGTGGGCGTGCACATCAATTTTTCTCCGGTTCTGGATGTTAATAGCAACCCGCGCAATCCCATTATCGGTGTACGTAGTTTCGGGGGTGATGTGGAAACGGTTACCAAAATGGGGATGGCGTTGATTCATGGCTTTAAAGCGGCGGGGATTTTGCCTATTGTAAAACATTTCCCGGGGCACGGAGACACGTCCATCGATTCACATTATTCCGTGCCGGTTGTAACGGCCAACCGCAAGGAGTTGCAACACACGCATTTGGCTCCGTTTGCGCAAGCCATCAAACAAGGCGTTGCGGGGATTATGACAGGGCACGTGTTATATCCTGCCTTGGATAAAGAAAACGTAGCTTCTTTCTCTAAACCTATTTTGAAAGGAATTTTGCGTGAGCAATTGGGATTTGAAGGCGTGATTGTAACAGATAGCTTGGATATGCGGGGCGCAACCTCTTTTTGTACCATTGCCGGCTGTGCAGCCCGCTCGTTGGAGGCGGGGGCTGATTTGGTTTTATTGGGTCGTTATATTAAGCCGTTAACACTTTTTTCCCAAATTGATGAACAGGTGCAAAAGAAAAAATTACAACCCCAAGTGCAAGAAGCAGCCCGTCATATTTTTGAACTCAAACAAAAGTTGGGTCTGTTTGAAAAAAAGCAAGAAGAACCAACTCCCCCTTCGGAAAGAGCGTATAAGACCACCTTGCAAGAGCTAAGCAAAGAGGCCGTTACGTTGGTGCGTGACTACAATGGCCTTATTCCGTTTTCTTCCCCAAAACAACGTCCAACGGTGTGTGCGGTATTCTTTGCCCCGTCCCGCTTTGCAGATCAGCTTATGGCGGTGAGTAAACCCTTTTTAGCACGTAATTATCATGTGCGCACGTACAATGCCCCGTTGTCTCCCAATGATAAAGATGTTTCGCGGGCTTTAAAGTGTGCCGAGGGCGCGGATTTGGTAGTAGTAGCCAGTTTGCAATGGGCAGATAAAATTAATTTAAATCAAAAACGCACCATTGAAAAATTAAACGAACAATCCCCACACTTGGTTCTGCTTTCCGTAATGAGTCCTTACGATATTCCCCAATATCCTACCATAGGCACAGTGCTGGCCACGTACGGGTTAAATTCATTTATCTTGCAAACAGCCGCCGATGTAATTGTGGGAAATACGCAGGCGCAAGGAATTATGCCGGTGAATTTGCCGAATAATTTTCAGCATACTACTTCAACGCAAAAATAGCAAAACAGCCGTTGGACAGAAACTTGCCGGGGACGTGTTCTAAATTCTTTAATGTTTGTTGCGTTCGCGCCAGTATTCAATCAGCGCAGGTAAACAAGAAATAATGACAATTGCGACAATGACCAAATGAAAGTGGGTTTTTACAACCGGCAAATCAGCAAAGTAATATCCGCCCAATACAAAAAGTAGCGCCCACAAAGCAGCCCCAATCAAATTGTAGGAAGCAAAATGCCAGTAGGTCATTTTCCCAATGCCGGCCACAAACGGGGCAAACGTACGGATAATGGGAATGAAACGGGCCAAAATGATTGTTTTTCCGCCGTATTTTTCATAAAAATTATGGGCTTTTAAAAGGTGTTTTTTGTTAAAAAAACGACTTTTTTCTTGGCTAAACACCTTGGGGCCAATCCATTTGCCGATTTCGTAGTTGCAAAAATCGCCCAGTGCGGCGGCACAAAACACAACTGCCAAAAATAAAAATAAATTGATCCCGCTTTGATCACTGGCCGCCAACGCTCCGCCGGCAAATAACAGGGAATCCCCCGGTAGAAAAGGGGTTATCACCAGGCCTGTTTCGCAAAAAATGATGGCAAAAATGCCCACGTAGAGCCAAGGACCGGCGCTAGCCGCCCAACTATTTAAATATACATCTAAATGTAAAAAGATATCGAGTAATTGAGATACAAATTCCATGTTTTTATTTTAGCAAATCTGGTAGAATATAGATATTCTTGGAGGAAATATGCGTAAATTTTTATTTCTTTTTGTGCTGTGTACTTGTGCGTTAAGCGGATATGCTTATCATCGGGGAGATGTGAGTGTCGGCTTGGCTGCGGTATATTCTCCGTTAGCGTTGGGGACCGATTTTGGGGAAATGAATGTGGACGACCGCGCAACGGCTACTTCTCACGATGCCAAATTGGGCAAACCGGGCATGGGGGCGGAATTTCAAGCCCTCTATTTTATGAGTCCAAAATGGGGAATGGGCTTAGCGGTAGGGGATCAATATTTTGCTTCCGATTTTTCCAGCGGCTGGCGTTTGAATACGCGCACCCGCATGCAAAATTATATGGCGGTTGGACATCTTTTTTTAACGCCGCAAAGCAAGTATAAGCTCTACATTCCGTTAGGGGTTGGTGCCGCTCATACCAATTTTTCGATGAAATTTCCGGATGGAAATAAACACTTTGTATATACCGGTTTTGCTTATTATGCCGGGATTGGCGTGGAGCGGGAAGTCGGTAAGCGTTTTAGTTTAGGGGCGGAAGCCCGCTATAACGGCAATAAATTTCATAATTCCACCTCTCGTAATAACGGGGATCACGTAACGGTTTATCCGCGCGCGAACTTCTTCTCGGTGTTGGTGCGGGGTATCTATAAAATCTAGTTGATTACAAACTATTGCACACGCGGGCAAGGTATTTGCCTGCGTGTTTTTTTGCCATTTCTAAAGAGGGGGCAAAGTCCGCTAACTCTGCTATACACGTGTGGGGAACCCTTTGTTTGGCAAGGGCTTTCCAATCGGCCGTTCCGCAAATAAACAAAACGGGTTTGTGATAGGTTTTAGCCAGTTTCAATACAGCTAAAGGCGCTTTGCCGTAGAAGGTTTGAACGTCCAGTTTGCCTTCGCTGGTAATGAGGAGGTCCGCCCATTGAACGTGTTTGCCCAATTTTGCTTTTTGCAGTAGAAAATCCGCTCCCAAAAGCAGTTTGGCATGCAAACAACCATACAGCCCGGCGGCAATGGCGCCCGCGGCGGCCGTAGAGGGGGCGTGGCTGACCTTACGCCCGGTAGTTTGTTGAATTACCCGTGCCCAACGTGCCATGGCCTTGTCCAATAATTTAACTTGTGCGGGGGTCGCTCCCTTTTGCGGGCCAAACACCTTGGCCGAACTTTTGGGGCCCAATAGAGGGTTGGTGACATCTGCACATCCTATAATTTGCACTCCCTTCAAATTTTTCTTAAGGGCGGAAAAATCAGCATGATCCAAGCGTAGTAACGCTTCGGCGCCCAAGGGAAGGACGTGTCCCTTTTTATCAAATAGTTGCGCGCCACATGCAACGGCCATTCCGGCGCCCCCATCATTACACGCAACGCCGCCCAGTCCTACATAAATGCGCTTGGCCCCCTGTGCAACAGCCTGCAAAATTACTTGGCCTACCCCGTAGGAAGAGGCCCCCAAGGGGTCTAGATGTTTGGCAGAGCCCAAGCCACAAATGCGGGCGGTTTCCAAGGCGGCTGTTTTGCCATCACTAAGGAGTAAAAAAGCGGTTTGTTTGGTTTGCCCAAAAGCGTTTTTGGCGTGCGCAGCAATCAATTTGGCCTTGGGGTCCAGTGCACGTAAACAATCTATAAATCCATCTCCGCCATCAGCAATAGGGAACATTCGCACCGTGTGGCGCGCTGCCAAGTTTTTCGATAAAATTTGCCCGGCTTGCAAAGCACCAAGGGAACCTTTGAACGCACCGGGCAAAAGTAAAATATTCATTAAAATTTCCAGCTTAGTTGTAATTGAATGAGCGTGTTGGCTCCCGCTGAATTTTTGAGTTCTTTTTTACGTTGGGCGAACACTTCGCGAACTTCCAACCCAATCATCAAATCGTCTACCCAAGTTTGCACACCTAATCCGGCGGCTCCGGCAAACCCGTTGGAAGAAATTTTGGAACTGGTTTGTTCGGCACGGTAATTTAGGTGCAACATTTCGTACAAAGCGCTTCCCGTTACGTAAAAGGTAAAACGGTTTTTGGGGTTGATATAATATTGCGCGGTAAGCCCGCCGCGAAATACCTGTCCGTTGGTCTTTACTTCCGGGTCCGGAATGCGGGCAGGATCGATGGTCGGGTCTTTATCTTCAAAGGTATGGTTGGCAATGCTGCCAATGCCCAGTTCGGGTCCTAACCACAAATTGCTGCTTTTTAGACGCCACAAAAATTTGCTGGATACGTTAATGCTGGTCCCTCCAACATCAAATTCGTCGTCGGCTGTATATCCGTTGCGGCCGGAATTGTCTAATTTTAAATCCAGGGGCATAACGCCGGCTTGCACGGAAAAATATTTTGAAAAGTTGCCTTCTGTTCGTTGGGTTTGGGCTTTTTTAATCGGTTTTTGCTTGCCGGTTTCTTTTTTGTTAGCCAGCTCTTCTTTGGCAGCCGCGGCGTATTGCTGTTGGGAGACAGACCCTGTCTTCACTCCCTTCAAAAACGCTTCCTCATCACTCATGGGTTTTTGGGGGGCTGGTGTGGTTGTCGGGGCAGAAGAAACTACTTGCCCGTTGACCACATTTGCCTTGTGCGTATCAAATACTTGGTCAATGTCATTATCAAACGTAAGCCCGCCGGCGGCCTCTACTCCGGCCGGAGTAGTGCCGGCCGCAATAGCAGCGGCGCGTGCTTCACGTTGGGCGGCTACTTCTTGGGCTTTTTCTACATATTCTTTTTGTGCATTTTCGCCACGGTCATAATCGTAGGTTTCCACGGAAACAATTTGCGGAACATCTACGTTTACTACCGATCCGTCATCCGTTTTTAATTTTAAATTAAATTCGTCCAGGTCTAAAATTTGACCAACCAATTGGGCCCCGCCCTTTAAAATGACGCGGTGTTTATCCGGTAAAATTTGGTCGATTTCTCGTTGATTTAGGGTAATTGTCCCGTATGACGTGGCCAGATTTAAGGTGTATTCGGTTTGGGCCACAATAGAACCGCTAATTAAGTTGCCGTCTTTCATTTTAATAGTTTCGGCGGATACACTGATGGCACCCAATAGTAAAACGGCACAAAAAATTCGTTTCATAAACCCTCTCTACACAACATAAAAAGCGGTGCGCGCAAGGCGCACCGCGTTAGATTATTTGGCTTCTTCTTTGGTTTTTTTCGCTTCTTTTTTATCTTCTTTGGCTTTTTCTTCGTGGCAGCAGCAAGGGGCTACGGCATGTTTAATTTTCCCTAACACTTTAAGCATTTTGGAGAAGGAAAGCCACACTAAAGCGGACGGTACGGCAATCCCGATTACTTGCAGTAACATGACGCTCCAGGCAGCCCACAAAGACTTATTGAACAACAGTTCTTTGGTGGAGGCATCTGCATAATACTTGGTAAACATGTTCCATACGTCCACGCATAAAACGATCGCAATTACGATAGCGGCGAGGAAAGTAATGTAGAACAACACTAAAAATGCGGTGGACAATCCTTTTAAACATAACCAGTTATGCGGCAAAAATCTGCACCAGCATTTATCTTTACAACAGTTAGACATAGTTCTTCTCCTTAATTAAGATTTACTATACATTTATTGTATCAAAACTGAGCTTGTAAAGGGGCAGATTTTTAAGATTTTTGGCGATGCGTTTGCGCTAGCAGTTCTTGAGCGTGGGAATAAGCGGCAGATTTTGCATTACCCCCACCTAACATGCGGGCAATTTCAGCGGTCAGTTTTTCACCCGTTAGCGCGGTAATGGATACATGCGTGGAGTTTTTATCGGCTTGTTTGGCTACATGAAAATTTTGATCCGCTTGAGCAGCCACTTGGGCCAGGTGCGTTACGCAAAGGACCTGTCTGCCTTTGGCGCATGCGTGCAATTTTTCACCTACCAACCAACCGGTTTCGCCACCAATGCCGGCATCAACTTCGTCAAATACCATGACCGGTACAGTAGAGGATAACACGGTTTTAAGCCCCAGCATCACACGGGAGATTTCCCCGCCGGAGGCGATATTTTTGAGGGGGCGCAAAGCTTGCCCCGGATTGGGAGAAAAAAGGAATTCTACTTTGTCTGCACCTGTGGAAGTAATATTGGCTTCATCCATATCTACCGCCACGCCAAAACGCACTTGGTTAAACCCCAGCGGCTTAATTTGCGCAGTAATTTGCGCGGCCAGTTTGTCGGCTGCCTTGAGGCGTTTGTCATGCAAATCTTGTGCTAATTTTAGTAGTTCTTTTTGTGCCCGGGTAAGTTCGGTTAGTAGGTCTTGCTCGTGCTCGTCTGCGTGTTTTAGATTGTCAATTTGTGTGCGCAGCTCGTTAGCGGTGTGTAAAATATCGCTAATTTCCGGCCCGTATTTTAATTTTAAACGTTTGATTTTTTCATGCCGTTCCAGCATTTTATCAAGCGTACTTTCGTCAACATCCAAATCATCTTTATAACTGCCTAGGGTGGAAGCGGCATCTTCTAATGTAATCAATGCGGCATTCACGTTTTCTGCCAAGGGAACCAGGGTTTCATCCAGTTCTGCCATGGACGTAAGCGCGCGGGCTGCCTTGCCGACGCGTGCGGTAGCGGAAGAATCCGCACTGTAAAGGTTTTCATACGCTTCGGTGGCAAATTCAAGAAGCTTGCCGGCGTGTTTTAGTTTGGGAAGCGCTTGCTCTAAATCGCCATCTTCGCCCAATTTGGGGGCTACGCGTTCAATTTCATCCAGCTGGTATTGACTCATATCCAGCAGACGTTGTTTTTCTTGCGCGGATAAACGCACGGCATCTAATTTGGCTTGAATTTGTTGCACGGCTTGCCAAGCTTGGCTAACTTGAGAGACCAGTTTCTCATGTTTGGCAAATTGGTCCAGTAGAAGCAGGTGTACGTTTGCATGGAGCAGACTTTGGTGGTCATGTTGTCCGTGGAAATCTACCAGGGCTTGCCCAATTTGGGCCAAAGCGGCCACGGTTACGGCGCGCCCTTCCACAAAAGCTTTATTTTTGCCTTTATTATCTAATTCGCGGCGCAAAGTAAATTGATCCGCCGTAAGGCCGTATTGCTTGCGTAGGGCATCGGGCAAAACATGAGAAACAAAAGTGGCCTGTACGCTCATTTTGGTAGCGTCATCTTTAATTAAACTTACATCTCCGCGTGCCCCAAGCACAAATCCGAGCGCTTCAATCACAATGGATTTGCCGGCTCCGGTTTCGCCGGAAAACACATTCAGACCCGGTGCAAAATGCAAGGTCAAATCATCAATGATGGCAAAATGCTGAATGTGTAACTCGGCTAACATAGCTCTTTTCCCCAGCTTAATTTTTTGTGAAGAACACTAAAAAATCCGCGTTGCGGCAGTGTCAGCAATTCCACATTGTACGGGGCGCGCGAAAGTACAATTTCCGTGTCTGCGGCCAGGGCAATATGTTCCTGTCCGTCTATGCTTAAGAGGGAACTGTCGGCCTTGTTTTTAAAAGAAGGGCGTAAAGAAAGTGTGCCATCCGCACAGAGTACCATGGGCCGTTGGTTTAACGAATGCGGGCAAATGGGTGTTACCAGCATTACTTCTACATTGGGTTCTACAATCGGGCCCCCGGCAGCCAACGAGTACGCCGTCGATCCGGTAGGTGAAGAAATAATGACTCCGTCCCCAAAATAAGGGGGCATCTCTACCCCATTAAAAGAAGCATTAATAAAGAACGCGCGCATATTGGAAGAATGCAAAACAAAATCGTTAAAAGCAATAAAAGTTTGGTTGTGTTTGGGGGTGCGCACGGTGGCCTGTAGTAAAAGCCGTTTATGGCTAACGCATTGGCCCGTCACTAACATTTGCATGGCTGTCTGTAACTCTTCTTTTTCAGCAGCGGCCAAAAAGCCGAGGGTACCACAGTTAATGCCCATTACCGGGATATTTAACGGAGCACATGCACGCGCGCAGCGCAACATGGTGCCGTCTCCACCCATGCTGATTACTGCCTCTACACCGTCTAAATGATCCAAGGAAGATATCAAATCAACCTGCGCTTGGTTTGCGCGCAACAAAGCGGCCGCCTGCTGGGCAAGCGGTTGATTGTGCGATTTGTGTTCATTATAGAAAACGGCTATGTGTTTAAACGGCATGCCTTTATTGTAGCAATTTATGATGAAAATGCGTATGAGTAATAGCTATGCCCGCTGCGGGTCAAAATGATATAATATAAACAAATACCTAGCAGGAGATCAATATGTGGGATTATACGGACAAAGTAATGGATCATTTTAAAAATCCGCGCAACGTGGGGAGTATCCCCCATGCGGACGGTACGGGCCAAGTGGGCAGTTTAGTTTGCGGAGACGCTTTGCGCCTAACCATTAAAGTAAACAAAGAAACTGACGTCATTGAAGACGCTAAATTTGAAACTTTTGGTTGTGCCAGTGCCATAGCTTCTTCTTCTATTTTAACCGAGATGGTAAAAGGCAAAACGATCGAAGAGGCCTCCAAAATTACCAATCAGGATATTGCGGATGCACTGGGTAGTTTGCCTGCCGAAAAAATGCATTGTTCCGTGATGGGAATGGAAGCATTGGAGGCGGCCGTAAAAAGCTACCGTCAGGGTGGCAAGCCCGTTGTATTTGAGCAAGAAGCCGAAAAAATCGTGTGCAAATGTTTTAACGTGTCTGAAGAAGCGATTATTAAAGCCATTCGCACCAATCATTTAACCACGGTGGAAGATGTTACCCATTTTACCAAAGCCGGTGGCGCTTGCGGCCAGTGCAAAGGGGAAATCCAAAAGATTTTGGATAAAGTAAACGGCGCTTGCGAAGTTCCTGCTGCCGCCCCAAAATCCTACGACCAAATGACGCTGGTGGAAAAAATCAAAGCTATTGAAAAAGTATTGGAAGAGGAAATACGACCGAAACTAAATTTAGACGGCGGCTCCGTGGAATTGGTGGATTTGTCCGGCAATACCGTAAAAGTGCGTTTAGTAGGTATGTGCCAAGGTTGCGCCGGTGCGCGAGGGACGCTTAAAAACTTTATTGAAAAAGTCATTCAAGAAAAAGTTTCCAAAACCTTGACGGTGGAGCAAGCGTAATATGAAAAAAGTGGTTTATTTAGACAATAATGCCACTACCCAATGCGTGCCCGCCGTAGTGGAGGCGATGCTTCCGTATTTCTCGGAAAAGTACGGCAATGCATCCAGTATGCATACCTTCGGTGGCGAAAACCGCCACGTCATAGACCAAGCACGTCATACAGTGGCCGATTTTATCCATGCCGCGTATGACGATGAAATTATCTTTACTTCTTGCGCGTCCGAAAGTGACAACACGGCTGTTTTCTCGGCCGTGCGTGCCAACCGCAACAAAAAGCATATCATTACTTCTGCCGTGGAACATCCGGCCGTGATGGAACCCTTTCGTTATTTGCAAACGCAAGGGTACCGCGTGGATTATATTGGTGTAGATGAATTAGGCCGTTTTGATATGGAACAATTTAAGGCCGTATTAGACGAAGACACGGCACTTGTTTCTATGATGTGGGCCAACAGCGAAACGGGAACTATTTTCCCCATCGCCGATATTGCCAAACTTGCCCACGAAAAGGGCGCGCTGTTTCATACCGATGCCGTGCAAGCCGTGGGTAAAATCCCGGTGGATGTGCAGGCGGCTGGTGTGGATATGCTCTCCCTTTCGGCGCATAAATTTCATGGACCTAAAGGTATTGGCGTGCTTTATGTAAAGCGTGGTACACGCTTTTTACCGTATCTTATGGGCGGCCATCAAGAAAAACATCGCCGGGCCGGTACAGAAAACGTGCCTTACATTGTGGGACTTGCCAAAGCGGCTGAACTTGCCAAAAAAAGAGTGACAGACGGTACGATGGACAAAGTGGCCGTCCTACGCGACAAGCTGGAGCAAGGCATCTTGGCTACCATCCCGGATGTAAAAGTGAACGGAGACCCTCAGCACCGCGTTCCCAATACCACCAATATCAGTTTTGGCTATATTGAAGGGGAATCGATTTTGATGTACCTCAACGATTTTGGCATTTGTGCCTCGTCAGGTTCGGCGTGCACATCGGGTTCGTTGGAGCCGTCGCACGTACTGCGTGCGATGAAAGTGCCGTTTCAATTCGCACATGGGTCTATCCGGTTTTCACTCTCGGATCAAACCACCCAGGCCGATATTGATTTAGTGCTTAAAGAATTGCCGCCCATTATCAAGCGGTTGCGCGAAATTTCGCCGTTTTCACGCTTTGCATAATTAAATCCCATGCCGTTGGCAAAGGAGAAACTTCATGAAAAAACTAAGTTTGTTGGCAGTAGTGTTATTGACTCCGCTGTTTTTGGTAGCAAAAACAACGGTTGTGTATCATACAAGCGATACGCATGGATTTTTCTTCCCCAAAAACGGGCAGGGCGGCTTCGCGGCGTTGGCCAGTGTATTGAAAAAGGGCCCGCAGCCCTATTTATTGGTAGATAGCGGAGATTTTGCCAATGGGACGGTGGAAACCCGCAATTCCAAAGGCATCAAAGCCGTGCAAATCATGAACAAAATGGGATATGATGCAACTACGCTGGGCAACCATGAATTTGATTTTAAATATACCGGTTTTCCGGCTATTGTGAAAGCGTTGAACTTCCCGATGTTAGCAGCTAACTTCTTTGAAGAAGAAACCCAAACGTATCCTGCACACATCACCCCTTATTTAATCACCACTAAAAACGGTGTTAAATTTGCGATTATCGGGTTGGGCAATCGCGTTCCCACCAATCCGGCTACCGGATACACATTTTCTAAACCGCTTGTTGCTTTGGCAAATGCGTTGGACAAAGTAGAGAAAGAAAATCCGGATGTAGTCATTGTATTGGTGCACGATTCTATTGCCGATGATAAACATGGGACGGAGTCCTATTTGGGAGATATTGCCAAAGAGTTTGGGGGGCGTGTGCATATAGTGTTTGGCGGACATGCCCACAAAGTGGTACAAAATCACTATCTCAACGGCGTGTTGTTTGTAGAAAGTGGCTGTTACGTGCAAAACGTGAGCAAAGTGACCGTTACTACAGATGACAAAACCGGCAAGTTTGTGTCTGCTTCCAGCGAGCTTATCCCGCTCGTTGTTTCGCAAACAGGGGAAGATAAAGAAATTAAAAAATATTTAGATACCTTGCGTGAACCGGGTATTGATGAAGTAGTGGGGGAAACCGCGGAAGTATTGGCCAAACAACCGCAGGAAGGTCGTTTGGATTCTCCACTCAATAACTGGATTACGGATTTAATACGGGACTATGCCGGCACAACGATTGCCATTCACAATAACGGCGGAACCCGCGTGGATATGCCCCAAGGCCGTATCACCAAGCGCGATTTGGTAGAGGTCCACCCGTTTGATAATATGATTTCTGTGGTAACCGTCAACGGTAAATTTTTAAAGAAATTTATCAAAACCGGGTTTGCCCCGCGCAGCTTATTTACGTATGCTGGGTTGCAAATCACTTATAAACTAAATAAAAAGGGACAAGTAAAGAAAATTAAAATTCTTTTAGACGGTAAGCCGCTTAAAAATCGGGCCCAATACGTTATTGCTACCAATGCATACATTGCGGATGGCGGCAGTGAAGGATATTTGTTCAAGAAAATCCCGGACAGTGCTAAAAAACAAGTAGGCACAAAGAGTATCCGGAACTTGATGGAAGAAGCCCTCAAAAAAGGGAAAGTATCTGCTCCTCAAACGGGGCGCATTTTGGAAATAGAATAATATGCGCCGATTCGGGGTTCTTTTCGTTATTCTCTTAGCGCTGGGGTGTGCCCGTGAGGAACGTACGACCATAGATGTATTCTTTACGGCAGACGTCCAGGGCTTTTATTTTTCCCGCCAAGAACCCCGCTTGGATAATCAGGAAGCCGGCGGATACGGCATTCTAAATAATTTTCTGCAGACCCGCACAACATCGTATTTGTTGTTTGATGGGGGAAATTGGTTCGGCTCCAGTGCGGAGGGAACGCTTACCAAAGATTCGTATGTACCTTTGCTTACCCATAAAATTCCTTTTACGGCGGGTACCATTACGGACAACGACCTTGCGTATGGTTGGCCGGCTGCCCGCAATATTATCAAAGAGTTGAATTATCCGTTGGTAGTTACTAATTTGCGGCTGGATAATCAAATTCCATGGCCCTTGCACGACTATCAAATCCGTACGGTAGAAGGGATTAAAATCGGAATTTTTGGAATTCTGCCGCCTTTACAGCGTGATCAATCCCGTTTCTCGGGGTTATACACCATTGATCCGATCGAAGCCGCGCAAAAGATGACGGCTATTTTGCAAGAAAAAGGAGTCGATTACATTATCGTACTAAGTACACTGGGGCTTTCCAGCCAAACCGGATACACCAACGCCACCTTGGCTTCAGAGGTGGAAGGAATTAATCTTATTTTAAGCTCCAACCAAGATAATGAATCCCCCGAAACGGAAGTTGTCAATAATACCTGGATTGTGTACCCGGGTTCTAAGTTAGACAGCGTAGGAAAAATTACGCTACAATTTGATAAAAAAACACAACAGATTCGCGAAACTGTATTTACGGATGAGCCGCTGCTAAAAAGTGCGTATGGGGAAGACAGCGAAATTGCCAAACAGGCCGGCGAGTTGCTTAGCCAAACCCGCAAACACATGAAGCGTTTTGTAGCCAAAATCCCGCACGAAATTACAACAGATTTAAAAACACAATCCCCTTTGGGAACCCTTTTAAGCCAATGTTTACACAAATGGGCCAAATTGGACGGCGCGGTAATTAATGCGGCATCTATACGTAGCTCGCTCCCGGCCGGCGATTTAACGGAATTTGACTTATACAAAAGTTATCCTTATGGGGATAACATTACCTATGTTACCCTGAAAGGAGCTTCCCTGGCCAAAGCGTTGCAAGCATCCATCAATATGGAAGATAATTTCCCGCAGATAGCGGGATTCTCGGTAGCGTACACGGATACGTCAACCGGTAAGAAGATTTTGCGTATCACACTGGACAATGGGCGTATTGTTCGCCCGCAGGAAACGTACCGTATTGCAGTGACGGATCACGTCTTGGCGGGTGGGTTTGGCCATGATGAATTTATCAACGCGTTGGAATTTAAAAGTACATTTGTAGAAGCCCGTCAAATTATGCGCTCTTGCTTGGTGCGGCAGAAGAACGTAGTTGCCCCGGAAAATCGCTCCCGTTGGATTTTAGTCAAATGATGTGGATTAAACCCTTACAAATCGGTTCGTTTCGGGCCGCCAATAATTTGCTACTGGCTCCCATGGCTGGTATTACAGACACGCCCTTTCGCATTTTATGTTTAAAAGGAGGGGCGGGAATTGTATGTGCGGAGATGGTGTCCGCCCATGCTTTGCATTATGGAAACCCTAGAAGTGGGCGGATGTTGCAAGTTGCCGCGCAGGAACATCCGGTTTCCATGCAAATTTTTGGCGCGGATGAACAGACTATTGCCCAAGCGGCTAAACAAGCGCAAGAGTGCGGAGCGGATATGATTGACCTCAATGCCGGTTGCCCTGTTAAAAAGATTAACAAAGCTGGTGCAGGTTGCGTGCTTATGAAAGACGAGGCCAAACTGGGGCGGCTTATTGAAGCGGCCGTCAAAGCCGTGTCTGTCCCGGTAACGCTTAAAACCCGTATTGCACTAAATCACAAAGAGATGCTGGCTGTACGCATGGCCAAGCTCGCTGAAAATGCCGGGGCCAGTGCTGTAACATTGCACGCGCGTGCAGCGGTAGATGTACATACAGGCGTTCCTAATATTGAAGCGGTAGCCCAGGCCTGTGCGGCGGTTAAAATCCCGGTTATTGGTAACGGGGGAGTGGTAAATGCCCAGGTGGCTAAACAATTTTTAGAGGCAGGTTGTGCCGGTGTGATGATTGGCCGCGGGGCTATTGGAAACCCATTTATTTTCCAGGATATTCAGGCACAATTGGCGGGGAAAGAAATATCCCCCATGACCGCACAAAAGCGTTTGCAAATTTATTTGGCGCTCATCACTGAAAACGTGGCTTATTACGGCGAACGCATTGGCGTAAACCGCTCCCGCAAAACGGCCGGGTATTGGATTAGTAATTTCCCGAACGCAGCCGAAGTGCGCGGCAAATTTGTCCGTTTAGATACACTGGCTGAAATTGAAGATTTATTTCGCAAAATTAAAATATAGAGAATAAATCCCCACAAAGTGCGTTATTTTTTATATAATATCTAGGAAACCACGAGTCATTACTACGTGCGGCCACCACTCCGCGCGAATAATTACAAAAGGTAGAAACAAAAACTTATGACAAAAACATTCTTACCTTCCGTCAAGGAAGTAGAAACCAGCCGCAAATGGCACCACATTGATGCCAACGGCCAAACCCTCGGAAGATTGGCAACTCGTATTGCTGTTCTTTTGATGGGCAAACACAAAAAAACCTATACGCCCAATATGGATTGTGGGGATTTTGTAGTTGTTACCAATGCCGCCAAAGTAAAACTTACCGGCAAAAAATTGGAACAAAAGGTATATTTTTCCCACTCTGGCTATGCCAAGGGCGGTAAAGAAACCCCGGTCAAACGTGTGTTGGAAAACAATCCTACCCGCGTGTTGGAACTTGCGGTAAAACGCATGTTGGACGAAAACAAACTGCGTGCTCCCCGCCTCAAACGCTTACGCTTGTTTGCCGGCGAAGCGCACGAATTCACGGAACGCTTTGGCAAATAAGAGGACTAGACAATGAACACGAAAGATTTAAAAACTGGAAGACGCAAAACCTCCGTTGCCCAAGTAGAACTTTTAAAAGGTAAAGGCAACATCACCGTTAACACCAAAACTTTAGATGAGTATTTTGGTAACCATGCCCGCTGCAAAGCTGCTGTAAAAGCTCCGTTAGCCGTAACGGGTTTGGACAAAACCTATGATGTAAACGCTAAAGTAATTGGCGGCGGTGTGTCCAGCCAAGCTGGTGCTTTACGCCATGCGATTGCCCGCTCTATCGCCGAATTGGGCGAAGACCTCAAAAAAGCTGTTAAAAAAGCCGGTTATTTAACGCGCGATCCCCGTATGGTGGAGCGCAAAAAACCGGGTCAGCCGGGTGCTCGCAAACGCTTCCAATTCTCCAAACGTTAATTTGGAACACTTGGAACGCAACAAAGTTTGTACACAACCCCAAAGCATTTTGCTTTGGGGTTGTTTTTTTGAAGGTTTGGCCTTTATGTGTTGTTGTGTAAATCTAGGGCCAAAGACCTAGGACCAGCTAGGCCTTATGACTCTGGTAATAACTTGGAAATGTATCAATACTTGAGTATAAGCACCTAATAAAAGGAGAGGAAGAAAGTATGAAAAAGCAATTAGGAATTATCATTTTGATGTTATGTGCAGTAGTACTCCAGGCACAACAAATGACCAGCCCAAGCTATATGACGGCGATTAATGAAGGTGCAACTACCAAAGAGGTTATGGTGTATAGAAGATTATATAAGAGCCTGGGTGAAAAGCCTGCTTCTAAATTTTTTAGAATAATGAGTAAAGGATTTTGGAGATTTTTGGGCAATACCCCAAGCAGAGATGAACTTAGTTTAAACAAAGTATTTATAAGCGCAACAAAAGGTGTGAATGGCCCTGTGTATGAGGCACACCACGTAGGGCGGTTGATTGACATGGCTATTGAGAAAGACAACTCGAAGGCTTTGAGAGCAATTGCGATATTTCCTATGGATGAAGCTGTCTGGGACCCAATAGCGAAAAGAAGAGTGAACAAAACCTGGAACGGCAAAGCACCAGTGGCACTTGACAAAAAGTGGCGGGCGCGAGTAAAAGAAGAGTTCCGCAAAATAACAAAGCCATTTAGGTTCCAGTGGCAAGATTATACCATTACGTATCCAGATGGCAAACAAGAGAAAGTGGTTATTTCTGATTTCTTTAAAAAAGCCGTAGAACTTAAGAGCAAAAGATGTCTCCAGTTTTTCTTAACAAAAGATACTGAAATACGGGCAAAAGTTACCAAAAATGTACCAGCCAGTATGATTAAAGAAGCCGAGGAATTGGTGGCCCAACTTGAACGAGAAATGAAAGCTCAAGCAGAAGCCGAAAAAAGAGAGATGGAATCTTACGTTAAAAAAGATCTCCAACAAAAAAAGAACGGCAAAAAGAGTGCTAAAACGAAATAAAACTAGTGCGTTTCATACTTGCCCGGTACACGCAACCGTGTGCCGGGTTATTTTTTACCGATTCGTTTAGCAAAAGGATTATTTCTATCAAACAAATCCCCGTACTAGGCGGGGAAAGGGTGTATCCGGAATTATTATTTAACTGGCTTGCCGTCTCTGTTATACTTATATTGGGTGTTATCCTTAAATGTTACGGTTACTTCTCCCATGGCTGAGCGCGGGCTTCCTATTTGCCGGTTGGTGTAGATAGTCACATCGTTGTTTAATGTGTGAATGGTAGAGCCCCCGTCTTTGTACATATCATAGTTGGTTACATTAATTCCCCAATCTTGCAAGGCCGGGTTTTCATAGGTGTATATGTAATGTGGCCAGGGTTCTTGCGGATGTTCGGTAGTATCCTGGTTTTGGATGATTTTGGTTTGGCCCAATAGTTGGATTACTTCCCAACAGGTATGCCCGTTAATGGTACAATTTGTCTGAGCGTTGGGAACCTTGGCAGTTTGTTCTTCTTTGCCGGAACAGGCAAATAAAAAGCTAATGCCGACTAACACTAAAATCAAATTTTTCATAAATGCTCCTTAAGTTTCTTTTAGTATAGCAAAAATCCTCCGCGTGAAGCGGAGGATTTTAATACTTGAAATAACCTTATTTTTCTACTTTGATGCCCAAGAATGCGCGGTATAATACTGCTAATAACCCAAACAGAATGTAGAGCGAAAATACCACTAAAATTACATTCTGCGGGAATTTGATGAGCATGACTACCAAAAACACAACTAGTAGTAAGAACCACGGGCTGAATTTTTTCTCGCGTTTGGCTTTAAAGGCCGCGTAAGGTATATTGGATACCATTAACAAGGCCAATACCAACATCATAAACCATACAAAGTTGTACAGGTGGGTAATGTACGTTTCCACAAAGGGGATGTTATGCCCGTTGGCATTTCCTTGCATAATCGTGTAAGAAATAGCAAAGGAAGCCAGTAAAGCGGCCGGGGCCGGTACAGGCAGTCCGCAGAAATATTTTTTAGAACCTTCTCCCGCGTGGGCCATGGCGTTGAACTTAGCCAAACGCAATACCCCAAAACAGGTGTACACACAGGCGATGGGGGCACCCCAAGTGGGTTTAGCACTGAGCACCATGAAATACATCAAGAATGCCGGGGCCGCACAGAAGGAAATGGCATCAGCCAAAGAGTCCATTTCAATGCCAAATTCACTTTCGGCTCCCAACAAACGCGCCACACGACCGTCGAACATATCAAATACGGCGGCAATTAAAATAAGCCACCCGGCTTGAGTGAAGTTTCCGCGGGTAGCGGCCAAAATTGAAAAAAATCCACAGGCCAAGTTCCCCAAGGTGAACAGGGAAGGGGCGGCAACAGCCAGTTTAGTTGTTTCTTTGGATCCGTTTGTCATAAAATTCTCCTATTTCCAAAGAGCTAATACAGTAATACCGCCTTGCACTTTTTGCCCTTCTTTTACCACAACGCGCACTTTTTCTTTGGGCATGTAAACAGCAACTTGTGAACCAAAACGTACTAAACCCAAGCGGCGGTCTTGCTTAATCGGTTCGTTGGGATGCACCCAACATTCAATCCGGCGGGCAACAGCCCCGGTTAGCTGTTCTACGTGTGCAAAACGGGCAGGGTCGCCATCTTTAAAAAGTTGGATGAGGTTGCGTTCATTTTTGACAGCAGCCGGATTATCCGCAAATAAGAAGGTGCCTTTGTTGTAGAAAATTTCCCCGGTTTTTCCGGTAATCGTAGAGCGTTGTACGTGGATATCGAAAATGGACAGGAAAATACGTACTACTACGGAATTGGGGTCTTCCTCTGTTTTAATGGAAAGTACCGTTCCGTCGGCCGGGCAGGCAATTTCGTCATCGGCAAATTGCACGTTTCGGTTTGGATCCCGGAAAAAGTAAGCGCAAAACACGCCGATTAACATAAACAGAACAGCTGTTTTAGGCCAGCCAACTGCAAACAATATAGCGGCAATTAACATGCCAGCCGCACAAAATTTTAAACCCAAGGGTAGCACCGTGCTTACCCAACTAAACGACTTCGTTAGTGTACGAATAATATCTTTAATCATGGAGTTTGCTACTGGTGGGATTTGATTTGGCAGATACTACTTAAGTGGGCAGGGGGGGACTTGAACCCCCACGGCCTTGCGGCCAACAGATTTTAAGTCTGTCGCGTCTGCCATTCCGCCACCAGCCCTCTTACGTACTTATTATAGCAAAAAATAACCGCTTCCGTGCAAGTTTATTTTTCACTTGGTTTTAAGCTATTATAAAATTTACGGCAGAATTGTACCTTTACACCCAGTGCTTTTAAATCTTCCTGTAAAAGGCGGTCATCTGTTACGGCAATCACGCGTTGATTGGTTTGCGCCAGATAGCTTGCCCGTTCATAAATAACTTGGTCGGCCGAATTTTCTTCGGCAAAAGAAATGTGCACCCCTGCCCGGTACAGTGGCCCGATCGGGCGAAAAGTGCCGTCAAAAATTACTTCGTAGGTGTGCATGCTGTAGCGTTCGTCGCAAGACATTTCTTCCAAAAAATCCAAAAAATCGGCGGTTACTTCTTCCTCGCTACGGGCAAATTCATACAAAAAGCTGCGCACAAGATTTAATCCGTCAATCAAATAAATAGTGGGTTTGGTGGAAGTGTACATAATTTGCCTTTTGAGTTAAAAATTGTTATAAGAAAATGATACAATATAATGCTTAGTTTTGCAGGGTTGAACCTGCCTGTTATTTGACAATTTCTGTATTTCGGGGGTGTAATAGATTTGACGGGTATCTGTTGCCTTTCGGGAGCAAGTACCGGTTGGCCAGGCCGGTTAAAATAGGGCCACAAAAATAACTAACGACAATCAAGTCGCTTGGGCTAACGCTTAGTCCACTGCCTCTTTTCTGTTTCCCGCGCGGAAAAGAACGGCGGTCAAATTCACGGGATGCTGCAATAGGGGCGCGGTTCGTCCCCCTTGCTTAAGACGAACGGACCAAACTCAACACGTGCTGCCTTGCGCTTAGTGTTGAGTACGTAGCAAGGCTAAACTTGTAGTGCCTGACGGGAGAGGATGTTCGGACGGGGGTGCGAATCCCCCCACCTCCACTTTTAAAAAGGTAGATGCGGAAGTTGCATACAATTTACTCATTATGAGGAGATATTATGGCAAATATTAAATTTGGTACGGACGGTTGGAGAGGTATTATTGCCTGGGATTTTACGTTTGAAAATGTGCACCAACTGGCCCAAGCCATGGCGGATTATATCAATAGAAATGCTCCCGTGCTGGACAACGGGAAAATGCCCAAAATTTTTGTGGGATATGACCGCCGTTTTATGTCCGATATTTTTGCGCAAGATATCGCCTCTATATTCCGTTCCAATAAGATTGACGTTGTGCTGGCAGATAAACCAGTCTCCACCCCGGTAGCGGCTGTATTGACTATCAGCAAATGCTGGATGGCTATTATGGTCACAGCCAGCCATAATCCGGCTCATTTTAACGGGATTAAAATAAAAATTGCCGGGCGGTCAGCCCCGGTACGTATCACAAAAGATATCGAAGCGCTTGTGGGTCAAAATTCCGTTCTAAAGCTGTACGGACAAAAAGCCGAACAAAAAGATTTAACGGATGTATATTTTAAGTATTTGTCATCGCGTGTGAATACCAAAAAATTGAAAAATTTCAAGGGGAAAGTGGTGGTGGATTACATGCACGGCGCTGCCAGTGGTTATATGAAGGAAATTTTGCCTTCTAAACAAGTGATTGCCTTGCATGATGAACACAACCCTGCCTTTGGTAACACACAGCCGGATCCGGTTGAAAAGAATTTGGGGGAATTGAAATCCGCCGTGGTTGAAAAGAAGGCCACGCTGGGCGTTGCTTTTGACGGGGATGGAGACCGTGTTGCTTTAGTGGATGAAAAAGGGAATTATATTACCCCGTGTATGATTGCCGCGGTACTGTGTGATTATTTTGTTAAACATAAAAAATTAAAAGGCAATATTGTGCAAACGGTATCTATGGGATACCTGCTTAAACGGATTGCGCGCGCGCATGATATGCGTTTTGAAGAAGTGAGCGTTGGCTTTAAAAATGTAGCTGAACGTATGAACCTGGAAGATGTCGCTTTTGGGGTGGAAGAAGCGGGCGGTTTTGCCTGGAAAGGTGGTATGACGGACCGCGACGGACTAGCCGTAGCTGCCGCGTTTTTGGTTGTAATGGCTGAAACAGGCAAAAAGGCCAGCGAACTGTGCGCCTTGATTTCCAAAGAATATGGAGAATCGGTATATCAGCGCCGTGATTTCAAATTAAATAAACCGCTTGATAAAGCTTCTTTTACGGAAAAACTACGCAAAAAGATGCCTAAAAAAGTGGGAACCCACAAAGTGGCAGAAATGAGCACGTTAGACGGTCTCAAGGTTATTTTGGATAACGATGAATGGTTGTTAATTCGCCCATCCGGCACGGAATCCTTACTGCGTATTTATGCGGAAAGCGCCACTAAAAAAGACACGCAAGCTCTATTGGATTTAGGCGCCAAACTGGCGGGAGTGAACACTAAATAATTATGAAAATTGCGTTAGTGGATGATTCTGTCATTTTGCGCTCTGCGTTAAAAAACGTGTTGGAAACATCTGGATTTCAAGTAGTACTAGAAGCAAGCGGGTCCAAAGAGTTGTTTGCGTTGTTAGAAAAAAGCCAAGCGGATTTGATTTTGTTAGACGTTTTCTTTCCCACCGAAAACGGCTTAGATATTTTGGCCAAATTGAAACGCATGGCCCCTCAAACAAAAGTGCTGTTGGTGACCGGCCTTCGTCAAGAAACAATTTTGGCCGAAGCGCAACGTTTAGGCGCTGACGGAGTGCTTTATAAACCTTTTGATACGGATGATCTGCTAACGGCTATTGAACGCTTGAAGTAATGTATTGAAAACCATACAAAAGCGGGGAAGAAAAATCTTCCCCGCTTTTTGATTAAAGCTTCTTTCTTACCAAGGCCAATCGCGGTGTAACTGCTTCCATACTTTGATAACCCGGTGGGCATCGTCATGGGCCAGGTTATACTTTTCCATGATTTCTTCTTCGGTTAACATGCGGGAAGCTTCCGACTCTACATTGTCAGGCATAAAAGCATCACAGTACAGCTTCATTACGGAAGTGTAATTCCCATCTGCGGTAGGCAAATGGATGCTAAAGAATGAGAATATTACTTCCATTTGTAAGGTGCGGTATCCTTCCCCTTGATGGTAGGAATCATAATGGGTAATTTCCGTCATTTCCTCAATCGCGGGCATAAAACGCATGAGTGCGTCTAACTGAGCCTGTTTGTCAGTAGAGTCAATGGTGCTGATTTCTTCTTGGAGCGTTTGAAAGGCAGTCAAAAAGGCCGGGTCTTCTTTTTCTAATGCTTCTTTTGCGTGTGCGTAGTATTTCAGATAACGGGGGGCAATGCCTTCGGTGTAATTTTGAGCCGTTACTTGCACAGCTAATAATCCAAGTAGCATAAATACGCCTAGGAATAATTTACAAGCTTTTGTCATGTGTTTCTCCTTGCCAACAAAGTTGTACTACACTTTTATTGTAGTTTCTTGGCAAAGGGTGCACAAGGGTCAAAAGACCCAGTTTTGCGGGGGGCCCTTATAATTTGAGCCACTTAAATTCCATAAATACGGCTAGCCCAAAAAATAACACCGGGCCCCAGCCGGCCACAAAAGGATTGATGTATCCGTTATGACCAATGGAGGTGAACATGGAAATAAGCCACCAAAAAGCAAACGCAATCACCAAGGATATAATGATATTCAAAATTTTGCTTTTTCGGCGGGTGCTGATTGCAAAAGGCATGCCTAACAGGCACATAATTACCGTAACAAACGGGGTTGCCAATTTGGCCTGGCGTGCTGTTTCGGCCGTATAGTGGGCCAGTCCGCTTTGCCGGTAAAAATTGATTTTAGTGGTTAAATCACGCACACTGAGCAATTTGTCCTCGGCTTTATTTACCACCATTTTTTGCGGAGGCGTTGTAAAGGGCGCCTGCTGTTGTTGAAAAGAAACTTCCGTGGTGTCCATGTCGCTCAAAAAAGTGCGCTCAATGCCGTTTTTAAATATCCAATGCCCTTCTTGGGAATCCCATTGCATTTCTTGTGCAATAATTTGGGTGGAAATATTCCATTGGTCGTTGTACGTGTCCAAAGATACCTGTTTCATAACTCCTTTAGACGGATCTACCTGCTTGGCAAATAGCATTTGCGTGGGAGATATTTTAATGACGACGTTTGTTTCTACATGGGGGTTAAAGTTTTCAGCTGGTTTAATGCGGGTATAATAGATTTCATCGGCTTTTAGGTTGAGGGAAGGAACTATAAATTCCTGAATTAACATAGTCGCGCCCACTACCAACAAAATGCACAGCACAATCGGCTTAAATAAATCTTTCGGTGCAAAACCACCGGCCACACAGGCGGTCCATTCCCCATTAGCTACCATTTCACTGATTACAGAAATGGCCCCTAACAAACAAGCTACCGGCATAATGGTCGTCAGCCAATTGGGGAAGGTGGCGGCCGCGTATGTTAACAAATCCCACACGGTGGTGGTGCCGTTTGAGAGATTCTTCATTTTTTCAAAGATATCTCCCAGCATGACCAAGGTAGTGAATATACCTAACGCAAAGAAAAAAGGTCCCCAAAATTTGCGGGCGATATAGCGATATAATTTCATTAGATATTTAACCTCTTTTTCCACAGGTAGCGGCCCACAAAAAATCCCGTTACAATGGGGAGCCACGGGGCCGGGTAGGCCAGCCATCCAAATTTTTTGCCTAAAGAAATTCCCAGCGTCATCAACAAATAGAAAGAGAAGATGATAATTACACTAAACAACATGCCCCATCCTTTGTTGGTGCGTTTTCCTAGCGAGAACCCAATCGGGCAGCTGACAATCAGTAAGATAATAGGGGAAAGTGCCATCACGTTGCGCATACTGATCTCGGTGCGATACTCGTTGCGGGTAGCTTTGTCCAAGGGGGTATTACGCAAACGGCGCAACAGCTTGGTGGTGGTCATTTCTCCTACGCGCAAGCGGCGGGTTTGGTTTTTAAATAAAGAAATGTGCATGGTGTAATCGTCAAAATTGGCGGCAATAAATGCAGAAGGGTCTTTGGAGTCCAAACGTTGCATTTGTCCGTCGTGCAATTGTAGCCCGATAGCGGTATCGGTTAAGGTCACTTTGCCGCGCATCGCATTTACTTTAGTGGAAAGTGCCCCGGAGTCGTTTGTTTTAATCAGCTGAATTTTGCGTGCTTCGTCGGTTGCCGGGTCCAATTCTTCCAAGTAAAGTTGCCATTCACCCAAATCCAATAAGGTTTTGGGTTCCAGGGTGACTTTGGTAATTTTGCTGCGCGCTTCCGTACGCAGGTTTAATACCCGTTGGTAACTGCGGGGGGTAACCCAATTACTTAAAAAGACCAGTAACACCGCTAATATCACAGCGCAAAAAGCCAGCGGACGTACAATTTCTTTGAACGAAAATCCCGCCGCACGCAGGGCGATCAGTTCCCCGTGCTCGCTCATGGTAGTTAGGGTAAGCAAAATCGCAATTTGAAATGCCATCGGGGCACTTAAACAAAACACATCAGGCACTAAGTTAAGCAGGGACGAGGCCACCCACCCCCAACTGGTGCCGTAATTCATGGCCATATTCATCACGCGGATGAAGTGGTTCATAAAGATAACAAATGCCAAAATCCCTAAAATTCCGGCAAATAGGGTTAACAGATTTTTAGCGATGTATTTTGTAAAAATGCTAATACGCATATCCCCTATTTTACCAAAATACACAAGTAGACGGGGGAAAAGTTGCTTTTTTAGTAGCACCAAAACGCCATAATTTATAAAATGAAAAATGAGGGTTTATTGCTTTTTATGAAAGCATTGCGGCTGCTACTTGCATGTGTTTTACTGTTGAATATCTTTTTCGCACCCACCGCGGGGGCGCAACCGTTGCCGTACAGCTTAGTAGATAAAAGTCAATACGATATTTTTGAAGAAGAACAACAAGCCCAGCGCGAAAAAGAACTTACCATTGAAGAACCGCCGGATGATGCTCAACTTTTACAATATTCCAATGAGTTTTGGCGCCAGGCGGTCACCTCGGTGGAAGGGGCATATACGCTGGACAAAGATCCGGAACCCATCCCGGACTTAACCCTTTTAAACCCCACCCTTTCTTTGCCGCTCTATGGCACCAGCATTGCCCTTACCGGGCGGTATGTGTTGGGGCTTTCGCTTAATGGCAAAAAATATAAAAGTGATCCCAATAGCAACGTGCAGGACCGTAATATCCGCAACATGGAAATGGACCAACAACTGCAACTGAAAATGCAGGGGAAAATTTTGGACCGTGTATTTGTGGATATCGACTATGATGACCAGCGCGAAGAAGATAAAACTATTTCTGTGGCGTATCGCGGCAAGCCGGGGGAATTTATCCAACTGGCCGAATTTGGCGATATAGATTTGGCGCTTCCGCAAACCGAATTTATTGCTTACGAAAAGCAGTTATTTGGCGCCAAGATGCATCTGCAACATAAAAATGCAAATTTGTACTTAATCGGCTCTCAAACCAAAGGGTCTAGTAAACAAAAACGCTTTGTGGGCAGCAGCGTGTCGGAAATTGTTTCCCTGGAAGATAAAAACTATATCCGCCGCACGTATTACGATTTGACCTTTGGCTCAAATGTTAAAAAATATATGCGTGATGACGGAACTGCCGAATATAAGGCAGAAGACCGGGCGGCTTTAGAAAGTGCCACCGCGGCTTGGTCTTCATTCGGTTCTATTTCGTCGGGTACGGAAGAAATTTATCTGGATAATAACGAAACTTCCTACACCTATGTCCCGGTGTATAAGACCGCATCTGATTTCCTGGAAACTTCCACCTGCGGGGGAGATACGTGTGTGGAAACTAAGTGGGAACTGCTTACCCGCGGGATTGACTACACTGTAGATTATGCCCGGGGGATTATTACCTTTAAACGCAATATCAAGGCGGATGCTGCCATCGCAATCGATTACCGCAACACGCGCGGGGAACTCCTTAGCGATTTAGGCAATGCCGGTACCATTAAATACATCAAATACGCCAATGACAAAGCACCCACCAACGATTTAGTAGGGAACAAGCTGGAGCTTAAAACTTATTACAATATCGGCTCTCAAAAAATCACGCCGGATAACGGCAAAGGCAATTTTATTTTGCAACTGCAAGATGCCAACGGCCAACAATATAGCAACCCATATTTTGTGTACCCCACATATATGGACGTTGATTTTAACGCCGGGGTATTTAACTTGGCCTATCGCCTCAACGATGAGGGATTGTACGCTACTACACCGGTTTCTTCGCGTAACCTAAAATTTAAAATTCAATATGAAAGCACCGTCAAAACTTATTTCATTGAATCGGGCATTGTAGTCCAATCCGAAACTGTTAAATTAAATGGCCGCAAATTGGTCCGCAATAACGATTATTATATCGACTATGTATCCGGCTTTATTACCTTCTATAAGGGCGAGATGATTACAGAGAATTCTGTAATTGACGTCTCTTATGATACAACTGTAGGTAGCAACACCAACAATTCTGTCTTGGGCGGTCGCTTGGACTACAAACTGTTTGATAAAGTGACTATGGGCGCTACCGCTATCAAGGAGGGCGGCGAAAAACCGAAATCGGTTCCGCAGGTGGGCACTTATGCCAAAGATCTACTGGTCTATGGGGCAGACATTAACGGAAAAGACATTAAACTGGCTGAACCATTATCGGTTGATTTTAGTGCAGAAGCCGCGCGTAGCGTTAAGAAACAAAACTTGTTTGGCTATGCTATGGTGGATAGTATGAATGATGCCAATTCCCAGGTGGGGGGAAGTATGGTATTTAGAGACTGGATTTTTGCTTCCAACCCTAACGGACGTCCCACATTCTTAAATACAATACGGTGGGATACGCAGGATGTGTCTTCCTTACAGATTAACCCTAACGCTATTGCTAACTATAATGATAAACAACAAGTACTGGTCCTTAATTATGACTTTACGCAAGCCCAAGCGTATAGCGACGCGCATGGTACCAATTTAGATGAAGTTTCTATTGTATATCGGCTTAGCCAGGTGGGGATGGATTTGTCGGATAAAACGTCGTTTGATTTAACTTACTTAGGGGAAGAAGGCGGCCCGGAAATTGAAGTCGATTTTGGGGATATTGACGAAAATTCCGATAATAGCTCCGGGATGACTACCCAGTGCGGCAACGGCGTGCCCAAGACGGAAGATGTGGATTGCCGCAACAGTTTAGCTCCCAGCGAGGATATTGGGTGGTTGTTTACCAACCCCGACGGCACGGAAGAACGCTATAATCCGTTTGTGCACAACCAGTTTAACTATGAATCCCAGCCCAACGGGCGTATTGATACGCAAGATTTAAACGGCAACGGTAAATACGATAACGTGGACAATGAGCAAATTGCCGGAAGCTTCACCGTAGCGGCCACGTCGGCCCAATGGCAAACAAAGTCCGTACCGCTTGTCATTTCTGCAGCGGAAAAAGCTCAATGGACGGCGGTACACCATGTGCGTATTACGCTTCGCAAAGGAGCCAAATTAAAAGGGCAAGTGAAAATTGCCAACGTAGCTCTGTCCGGCACAGCGTGGAATCCGGCAACCGGGGCAGATACCGCGGCATTCTCTATTTCGGGCATTAACAACGTGGATAATGCCACCTATCAACCTATTTTTAGCGCGCCCGGTGACGGGCTACGCGTATTTAATTATTTGTACGGTTCCGTCGGCGATTTTAAAGAAATGAACAACAGCGAAAACGCCAAAGATGAGGCCCTGCGCATTCAATTTGACACCACCGGCAGCAACTGTAATGCGGACAGCGGCGGGAACGAAACCTGTTTTGCCAACCGGAACTTCCCCAGTATGGATTTTAGCCAGCACAAAGAATTCCGCTTCCTTTTGCACGGGGCCGGTAACGGGGCCAGCGGAACGCAGTTTTATTTAAAGGTGGGTTCCCAACAAAATTACGATAAAATTATCATCCCCGTCGATTATGAGGGCTGGCGGTTGGTTGCCGTTAAAATGGTGGACAGCAACGGGGATGGGGTCACGGATACTTTTGAAAATGTATCGGACTCATCTTACAATGTGCAAATTGATTCTCACCGCACGGGTAACGGACAAGTAAACTTCCGCGAAGTGAGTTTGATTCTAGCCGGGGTAGAAAAAGCAGACGGCGCCGGTAGTTCGGGGGAAGTATGGCTTAATGTGCTACACTTGGCAGAAGCTATCACCCTCACGGGCGACGCGTACAAAGGCGATGTGGTGGTCCGCTTGGATAAATGGGGCAGTGCCGGGGCCAAATATGTACACAAAGATGCCAATTTTGAAACTCCGCTCGCCGTTTCCAAAGAACAAGAAACCACGCAAGAAGAATACTTTGTCAAAATTGACCGCATTAAAGAATTCCCCATGCAGGCCAATTTAACCCGTTCTACGGTTACCACCCCTGTCATTGCCGACAGTACCAATTACAACACCGTTAGCTTGCTTGATAAGGGACGTGTGAAAAGAGAGACTGCCGTGGTGCGCGGAGATTTTAAAAAGGAAAAATTGCCTAACATCGGGTTGGAATACACGCAAAACAGTACTACGTACGACGCCATGAAACGCAAAGATGACAGCCATACGTATGGTGTCACGCTCAATCACACAATGGGTTCCTTTAAAAATATTCAAGCCGGGTACCATTACACGGATTCATCCGTCGATTACGACCGGATTCGTCATATCGAATCTTCCGGCACTTATTACAATACGGATGAAAACACCCAAAAAATGAATGCCAAAGTAACGTTCCAACCCAATAATAAATTTTCTTTTACGCCGTCATATAATTTAAGTAAGAGTAAAGAAGAAAGAACCCAATATGAAACCACGCAAGATAAATCGTGGAACTATCCCAAAGCATTAAACCAAAACACTGGGTTTAACAGTACGTGGAAAATTAACAAATGGTTGGCGCCTTCCATTAGCTATAACATTTCTACGCAAGAAAATAATAATTTAAATGAAAAACGCAGCGTGCGGCGGGTGGATGGCGAATATAAAACGTTTGGTATTGGGGACGTTAAAACCGTGAACCGTAATTCCGACGGGGGTATCACACTTACTTTGAACGGAAATGAAATTTTGCCCAATAGCAAACTGTTTAATACACTGATTATTTCATCCAGTTATCGCATGCAGGATGCCGACACATGGGATGATGTGGACAGCGGGTTTGATTCACGCAAAGAGCTGTGGATCCGGGGGTCCTTAAATGATGTGGGGCGTTTTGGCTTCCGTCGGAGTATGACACTGCGTGACACATTTACTTCCACTCAGCGCTGGAGCCCCTTGGCCAAGTACCGTCTGTCCGGTACGCTGGCCCCGTTGCAGACCTTGACCGTTATTAATAACTTTTCCAGAACGTTACAAAATAACGAACAAACCGGCACCAAGTACGATTCTACCAGCACCACGTTGCCGGATCTTACCGTTTCCATTTCTGATATAGAAAAATTTTTCCATGCCGGTAAATGGATGAGTACTTCTAACTTAAAATTACGCTACAGCCAGGTAAAGCGTACCAATATTGATATAGATGAACAAAAAAATACGCAATACGGCGGGGATTTGCGGTTTATGTTGTTCCATTTCTTTGACACGGTACTAACTTATACCCGCCACGAAACGGAACGCTGGGATATTCGCAGCCATTATAGTGCCGAGCGTAGCCAGGATGACGATATTTCCGCGCAAACTTCGTTTTACATTGGGTCCATGCGCATTACTCCCAAGGTGCTTTATAATACGCACGATAAATGGCTCGCGCAAGGTCGCATCAGTGAAAGTTATACACAGTGGATCCCCAGTGTCAATTTGCGGTGGGATTTCAACCTGCCCCGCGGTTTTAGAATGCCGTTCTTGAACCGCGTGTATCGTACCACCAACCGTGTCATTTGGAATACCACTTTCTCTTACACAGATAAAAAATCTTCTGTAGAAGTTCGGGATAATTACCACCTGTTTGATGCAACAACCGCGCTGGATTATGAAATGTCCCAAAATTTGCGTTTAACGTTAAGCGGCGGCGTATCCGTTATGGATCACGCTTACGTAGAAAGTGAAGATTATACGGCCTATCATGCAGCTGCCAATGTTACAGTTCAATTTTAAAAAATACGGTTGGTCCATTTGGAAATATGTGTTGCATATTTTATTTCCGCAAACCTGTTTTTCCTGCGGGTGCGATTTGCCGTATAATGCCGTGGCCCCACTCTGTGGACCGTGTGAAAACGGCCTTACGTTACCCGGCCCGTTCATTTGCCAACGTTGTGGCGTGGTGCTCAAATCCGGCGGGGCGCATTGTTACCATTGCCGGGGTAGTAAAGAGACCAAATTTAAATGCAAAATTATCCGTTCCGCTTGTAATTTCAACGAATATTCCCGGGGGCTTGTGCTTGCGCTCAAATATCAGGGAATGGACTATGTGGCCCCATATATGGGTGCTTTTATGGCACGGCGTTTTGGTATGTTGCCGGAACTGTCACAAGCGGATTTAGTCATTCCTGTCCCGTTATTTCCCAAGCGCAAAAAGAAACGCGGCTACAATCAAAGTGAACTGTTGGCGCGGGCATTTTGTAACACAACGGGCCTAGCGCTAAACACAACCGCTCTTGTGCGCGTGCGCGATACAGGGTCGCAAACCAAATTGGGGCGCCAAGCCCGTGTTGCAAATATGGCAGAGGCCTTTGAAGTAAAAGAGGGGCCTGCAGTGAAAGGTAGAATAGTTTTATTAATAGATGACGTTGCCACTACCGGTGCCACGTTAGAAGCTTGCGCCCAAGCGTTACGCAAGGCCGGGGCCAAACGCGTTATGGCTTTCACCTTTGCCCGGGAAAATTAAATTGCATCATTGGCGCGCAAACTAAAATGCGTGCCACCCTTGCCTATGATAATATGGTCGTGCACCCGGATGCTAAATAAAGCGGCGGCATCAATCACTTGTTTGGTAAGCGCAATATCCTCTTTAGAAGGGGAAGCATCCCCCGACGGATGATTATGTACCAAAATTAAAGCAGCTGCCTGCGCTCTAAGTGCGCATTCCACAATTTTGCGTGGAGAAACGGTCACTTGGTCCAGCAACCCCGTAGCCACAATTTGCGTGCTAATTACTGTGTTTCGTACGGAGAGAAAAATTAACTCCAAACATTCTTCTTGTTTGTCTGCCAACGAGGCCTGGCAATATTCAACCACTTGTTGGGGGGACCGGATGGGCGTTTTTTGTTGGATACGGTTCAAAGAATATACTTTAAATACCGCGCGGATTAGTTTTAAAAATTGGGCCGCGTGCTCGCCAATGCCGTCCACTTCTTGCAATTGCTTTTCGGTGGCGTCTAATACGCTGGCCAAGGAGCCAAATTTCTTGAGTAATGCCCAAGCCAGGGGTTTGGTGTCTTTGCGCGGAATTGCGTAAGTGAGCAATAATTCCAATACTTCGTGTGGCAAAAAAGCATCCAAGCCGTGCCGGATTAACTTTTGGCGTAAGCGTTCGCGGTGCCCAACATAAGATGATTTTGCTTGCTCCATGTTCTTTTCTATTATACTTTTTTAATGCTACAATAGGTATAATCCACTTGGGGGAAACTGTTATGACACATATTCTTGTTATTGGGGGCGGCCCTGCGGGCTATCCGGCCGCGTTGCAAGCGGCGGCTTTGGGCGCACAAGTTACGCTGATTGAAAAAGATAAATTAGGGGGCGTTTGTTTAAACTGCGGATGTATCCCGTCCAAATCTTTATTAGATGCGGCCCATAAATTTGCTATTTTGCCCACGCTGGCGGCGTGGAGCGGGGAAGGAGGCGATGAATTAGCCACCCAATTATTTGCCCGCAAAGATTGGGCCAAAATTCAGGCGCGTCAGCAAAAAGCTACGGCCAAGCTCGTCCAAGGGATTCAATTCCTACTCAAAAAAGCCAACGTTACCGTGATAACCGGTACAGCCGGTTTTGTGGATGAACATACTGTTTGCGTTAAAACGGGGCAAGCCGTGCAAACCTTGCAAGCGGACGGGATTATTCTGGCCACCGGCTCCCAGGCCTTCTTTCCGGCTCCGTTTGATGCTATCCAAGATAAAATCTATCATAATGCCAACGTGTTTAATATGCCTGTATTGCCCAAAAGCATGGCAATTGTGGGGGGCGGCGTAATCGGTTGCGAAATGGCAGATTTTTTAAGTGCCCTGGGTGTAGAAGTGCACGTAATTGAAATGCAACCGCGCATCCTCCCCTTGGAAGATGAAACCGCTTCCCGCACTTTAGCGCAGGCACTTAGTAAGCGCGGCGTTAAGTTTCATGTGGGGGTGTCCGCCACGGCGGCCGAGGAAATAACGGACGGTTGGAAGTTAACACTTTCCGATGGTTCAGCCGTGCAAACCGACAAAATCTTAGCGGCCATTGGCCGGGCGGTGGATTTAACAGAACTTCATTTGGAAAATATCGGCGTTTCCTGGTCGCGCAAAGGCGTGCAAGTGAACCCGCAAACCTTGCAACTTAAAAATAATATTTATGCGGCCGGAGATGTTACCGGCTTATGTCAATTAGCGCATGCGGCAACCCGGCAAGGGGAAGTGGCGGCGCGTAATTTGTGTGGGCAGCGTGCTGTGTATCACAACGAGTCCGTTGCGCGGGCTATCTACACCAGCCCCGAAATTGCCGCCGTTGGGCTCACCCGTGCGCAAGCCGAAGCACAAGGGATTGCCGTCAAAGCACACAAATCGTTTATGCTAGCTAATGGTCGCGCCGTTGCGCAAGACCAAACCGAAGGTTATGTGGAACTATTGACGGACCCGGCAGACAAACTGATTGGCGCAACGTTGGTGTGTGCCAACGCGGCGGAACTGGTACACGTGATAAGTGTGGCATTGCAGGCCGGGTTTACACGGGCGCAACTGCAAGAAGTCATTTTTGCTCACCCCACACTAGCCGAATCAATCGCGGAGGCCGCCGCCAAATGAGTTCCTTTTTTGTAGTTTTAGTTCGTCCACGTGACCCTAATAATATAGGGGCCTGTGCACGTGCGATGGTAAATTTTGGGTTGAATGATTTGCGGGTGGTGGAACCCTTTGCCCCCGTCTGGCGCGAGGCCACCAGTGCCGTGGGTGCGGGGGATTTAATGCAACAAGCCGCGCAATTGAGTAGCTTGGATGAAGCCCTGCGCGATTGCACGTTCTCACTGGCGGCAACGGCTCTGCGTAACCGTCGGGTGGAGCAGGAAGTTATCACGTTGCCCCGCTTAAATGAACGTCTTGAAAAATTACCTACGCAAAAAGTGGCTTTGGTCTTTGGTAATGAAAAAACGGGGCTTAGCAACGAGGATATCGAGCGTTGTGATGCTATTTTGAACATCCCTACCGTGGCCAAGCAACCGTCCATCAATTTGGCACAAGCGGTTATTTTGACGTGTTATGAGCTTTCCCGCCGGGCGGATTTTGCCCCGCTACGTACGGTAAGCGCGCCCAACGACCAACCGACCGACCAACAACGGGAACTGTTTTTAGAGACGGTTGAAAAACTGTGCGAAAAAGTGGACTTGCGTAACGATCTATCCCTTGACCAGCGCAAGAATTTCTTGCGTCACGCGCTTTCGCGCCAGCCGCTTTCCACGGTGCAATTGTTTTTCTTGAAAACGTTGGTGGACCGCTTAAATCAGCGAATGTAAGGAAAAGGAGAAAGATATATGTTGACAGCAGAAGAATACCAAAGACGCCTGGAAGAACTTAATGCGACAACTGCCTCAAATCCGCAAGTGGTTCAATTGCTATTCAATGAAGGGGCTGATGTAAACCAACTATCTCGCGGCAGTACTCCTTTAACGCTGGCGCGACAGAAAGGTAATGCGGCCGTGTTAACGTCCTTAAAATCTGCCGGTGCCAAGGAGTAAAACTATATGGAACAATTATCCAACATGCCCATATGGGCACAGATACTTGGATGGGGTGTTTTTATGGGCCTAAACGGCTATATCGGGGCTACGTGTCCGGGCCTAAACTTAGCTGTGCTTGCTTTTATGGGAATGTTTGCAAACCGTAAAGTGGGCATTGTGTTAGTAGTAGTGGCTATTGTTGTTACATTAGCTGAAAGTTTTTGGTTTGTGTTAAATGGTTTTGCTGCCGGGATGAGTTCCATTCCCCGAAGTGCGCCTACTTTTCTGGCGCAAGGCACAGGGATTTTAAACCTCATAGCGGCGGGTATTGTATTTTTTATTTTAATGGGATTATTTACAGCGTCCTTTCCGCCCCCAAAGTGGTTGTTAGTGGGGATAGTTGTCTTATTTTATATTGCCGGTGCTTATGCGGGAGTTTCCTACTGGATTCCTGTTATGAGTCACGGTGTAGTTTTAGTGGCGCTTGGTTTATTGGTTGCTTTATGTCATGCGACACCTGCTCCTTTTGCCGTAGGACTAGGCACCTTACTATTTTTAGTATTAGCTGGAGTATGGGGAACTGATATTTTTCATTGGAATCAGTCGCGCATATCATCTAAACGGCAATCAAACATAGATACGGAATTTTTGCTGGTGTCAGACAACAATCAACAAGAAAAAATAACCCAGTTGTGGACATCTGTAAATGAGTCTACAAAAGAGCAGGCCTTGTCTAATGCATTAATTGCCAAAAATGCTGACCTGGTTAAATTTTTAGTAAAAAAAGGCACCCAAACGGAAAAAACTATGGCGAATGCTATTTATAATAAAGACCTGGATACGATCAAAATGTTGGTAGAAGTTCAATCTCCTATAACGCCTTACCTTGTGACATATGCAGCTGAACATAATTTTTTGCCGGCAGTAGAGCTTTTCGTGGAAAAAGGCGTGGATATTAACCAAAAAAACTACCGTCCCTTAAGTGAAGCAGCGCAGAAATCCTATATAGAAATTACTGAGTATTTGCTCAAAACGGGTAAAAACTCGCAAGAAACACTAGATGAAGCTCTTGTGGAACTTTGTGATAGTTATAACTATAGAGATAATGAGGGCGATAAAGAAAATTTAGCCAAATTATTGCTTAGGTGCGGAGCGCGAGCGAATAGCCGTGCGGGCTATTTTAATCAAACTCCTTTGCACGGGGCAAGTTATTACGGGCCCCTATCGTTAGTTCAGTTATTAGTGGAAAAAGGAGCAGATGTAAACGCTATTGATAACGAGGGAATGTCAGTGCTCATGCGGGCTGTCGAAGCAGATAATTTAGAAATTGCTAAATTTTTACTACAACAAGGAGCCAAGCAAACTATTAATACCGTTCATCATTTCACAAATTCTACTGCTTTATTTAGGGCCAAAAGTGCGCCTATGGTCCAGTTGTTGCTAGAAAATGGGGCAGATGTAACTTCTACCGATAGACATGGAACGACGGTTTTATCCAACGCTATTCGAGAAGATGTTTCTTTAATCAAGCTATTGCTGAAAAACGGGGTAGATGTGAATAAACAAGATAGAGAAGGGAAAACGGCCTTGTTGCTCGCGGTGGATGCTACTCACTATGGGGGTGATGTGGAAACCGTCAAATTACTTTTAGAAAACGGAGCGGATGTAAACCTAGCTGACAATGAAGGAAACACGCCTTTATTGATTGCTGATAAATTAGAGGTAATGCAACTATTATTAGCCCATGGAGCTAATGTAGACGTGAAGGATAAATATGGGCAAAGCGCACTTATCAGAATAGCACAGGGATATGACGAAGATGGTGCAAAGGTTAAATTATTGCTAGACCATGGGGCAGATATAAACGCGCGGGATGATAAAGGAAACACAGCTTTAACGTATGCTTCTTCCCGTATCAACAAGCGTGCTTGGTATTCCGAAAAACAAATTGAAGTTTTAAAACAGCATGGAGCCAAAAAGTAATTATGGCACAGCAAGAACAATTTTTACAAGCCGCCCTAAACGGTGACGTGGCAATGATAAAAACATATCTGGATACTGCCTGCCAGGCACCTCAATCATGCCGATGGCCATTAGAGATTAGATTGAGGGCATTTATAAATACTCCGTCGGTAGAAATTGCTGACATGCTACTAAAGACTGGAATAACCGATGTAAACGCCTGTATAGTAACCGACAAGCTGGAGGAAAAATATCGTTTGTGTGAAACAACAAATGCATTGATTGTCGCCGTGCTGAAAAACAATGTAAACAAGGTGCAGTGGTTGCTTGGCCAATCAGCGAATTTTAATAAACCATATTTGTATGAAGTGTGGGATGCAAAAGGGCATCGGAAAGGTTCACGCTCCGTGTTTGGGTTGGCCTGCGAAGGAGATTGTATAGAAATCGCTGGCTTATTATGTGCTGCGGGAGTGAATATTGATACCAAAGACAGTGACGGACAAACCGCATTATTTGGGGCGATAAGATGTGAGCGTATCAAAATAGTCAAATTCTTACTTGATAACGGGGCTGACGTAAATGTAAAAGACGTTGAAGGGAAAACACCTCTTTATTGGGCACTCAAGGGCGGAAATATTGAAATCACACAACTGTTAGTTGCTGCCGGAGCCGATGTAAATATGAAAGTGAACGATTATTCCCCGTTGTATTGGGCGCTTGAATATTGGAAACACTATGATATTGCGACGTTCTTAAAATCTGCCGGCGCTAAGGGGGAATAAAGATGAAACTGTTTACTAAATCGCTGTACTTGAGTGCATTGTTGTTAAGTGGAATTGTATTGAGTGGTTGTGGTTCATCCAAAGAATCGAAACTGGAGGAAAAAATGCAAGAGGAGCAAATGCAGGAAGAACAAACCAATAATCAAGAAGATTTGACGCAATGGCAGGGCGACACATCGCTGGAAATTTTGCCCACGATGCAAAGTAAATCTGGTGCGCGCAACCAGGTATGGATAGGTACTTTTCAGTTGGTATGGAATGATTTAATGGATGAGTTTGTGGGAGGACCTATTGCTTTTAAGGGGGGAAATACCTTGGCGTGGGTGGACGAACTTAACCGCCGGTCATTTACGAAGGCCGAGCTTTCCGAAGAAAACTATTACACCAAAAGTGGACGTCTTTCACCCCGCTTGAAAGAAGAGATACAGCAGGCCTTAAAGACTAAATTCGGGAAAAGCAGTGGATTGTTGGAACACATGGATTGGAGCGGGCAAGGTTTTTTAGTGTATGCCATGCTAAAAAAAGAATTCCAATTTGTAAACCAATTTGCTGATGAAGGAAAGGATTTTTTTATAGGGAGTAAAAAAAAGGTAAGTTATTTTGGAACAAATGAGGACCCTTCTATCGAAGTGCAGTTCTACCACAATAAGCACGATTTTGCAGTTACGCTGAATACCAAACAAGGCGATAGAGTTCATTTGTATCGTACCGATGAGCGGGGTACGTTGGCAGAGTTATATGCCAAGTTTCAACAAAAAGCCAAAGCTTACACCGGGAATCGTGATTTTACAGATATGGATTCTTTCAAGGCTCCTAAATTGGATTTTAAATCTATGCGTGAATTTACGGAGTTGTATAGAAGACGTATTGAAGCGCCCAAACAACGAACCGACATCGAGATAAAACAGGCATTAGAAACCCTTGAATTTGAAATGGATGAAGTGGGCGCAAAGGTAAAATCGGAAGCAGTAATCATGGGCGGATACACAGGAATACCGGATTTTGAGCAGGAATTTGAAAAACCCCGTTATTTTTATGTAACCGGCCCCTATGCTATGTTCATAGAGGAATCCGGCAAACAACCTTATTTGGCCATGTACATTACAGACGCGGAAAAATTACAGACAAAGCAATTTGCTGTGCAAAAAGATGCATCCGATTCCGACTCTACAACCGCTATGAGTGAAGAGGGTAAAGCTAACCTTGATAAGTTGTTAAAAATCGTCAACCGTATTAACCAGATTAATGAAGAAGCTTCACGCGCCGAGCCGATTGATAATCCCGAAGATGTACTTGCTTTTGCCAAATTGTGTAAGGACTGCCCGCCCGATGTGGTAAAAAGAGTGTTGGAGGCCAAAACCATCAACGACCCAATTTATGAGGACGGGGGGACGGCCCTCCATGCGGCCAGTTACTTGGGGTTGGTAGAGCAAATACAACCTTTATTGGCGGCGGGTGCCGATGTAAACAAACAAGATAATGATGGAGAGACCCCCCTCTTGATGGCAAGCTATAACGGGCACACGGGAGTTGCCCAAATGTTAATAGACGCCGGTGCGGACGTGAACTATTTTGGCTATTGGAATGCCTTAATGAACGCTAGCGATCAGGGACACCTTGATACAGTAAATGTTTTGCTAAAGGCGGGTGCTGATGTAAATGCACAGGATCCTGACAAAAATGGGACTGCGTTAATGGTTGCCAGCC